>NZ_AWFE01000104.1:0-5602 GCF_003263315.1 Hyphomonas sp. GM-8P | reverse complement strand
AACCGGTGGACCACCTCGGTGGGGCAGAGCAGATTCGCCTAGATAGATAAAGTTGTCCTGCCTTCTCAACCGTGGGGAGGTGTTTTGATTTTCAAAATCTGGAGACACTTATGACTGTGTATTACGGGACAACTGGAAACGACACCATCAATGGTGGCGGCTCAGCCGATATCATCTACGGATATCAGGGCGATGACACTTTGCGTGGATATGGAGGGAATGACGTCCTCTATGGTGCGGAAGGTAATGACACCCTCCAAGGGGGTGACGGACAAGACACTCTCTATGGAGGCATCGGAAACGATCCTTATCTGCGCGGCGGCGGTGGAAACGACTGGATCTATGGCGAAGACGGTGATGATCATCTCATTGGTGACGGTGGGAATGATTACCTGAGCGGCGGCGCTGGGGTAGATTGGCTTGAAGGTGGTGACGGCCAGGACGTGGCGTATGGCGGCGCGGGCAATGATACGCTCGAAGGTGGTTCCGCAGACGACTGGCTCTTCGGTGATAGTGGCTCGGATACCATCCGCGGTGGCAATAACAATGACCGCCTGTTTGGAGGTGATGGTAACGACTTTATCTGGGGTGATGGCGGGAACGACTGGATCATCGGCGGCGACGGATCCGACACCATGAATGGTGGGACGAACAATCCTGACCGGTTCTATTTCCAACTCGGCGATGCTGACAATGACATCATCTCGGACTTCTGGGCAGAAGATTCTATCTACCTGGATACGGCACTTTACTCCCACTATGTGGGCGTTACATATGCTGGTCCGAATACGTACGATATGGTATTCGATAATGGCGAATCTATTCGCCTGATCGGTCCGGGTGCCTGGTCTCCGGCCGTCTACGTCTACACTGTCGGATCTTCAGATGATCCGTATCAGAATGTTGCAGGCGGCCCGAATGGGGACGGTACTGATTTCGGCCACGGCTGAGCGCTCATCTCTCAACTTTGTCTTCTGCCGGGAGCCGTTGCTTCCCGGCAGTTTCAGTCCGAAGTGAGGTCCGTCCGAAATTGCCCGCCGGGCAATGTGAGCGCTCGTGACGGGTGTACCAGAAAGTAGTCACGCCAGCGTCGCTTGGTGTCGAGTTCGGTAACGCGGATGAGTTCTGAATCGTCGTCGCTTAAGCGCCAAGCGACATAACCGAGCTGCAGGAAATAGGCGAGGATGTAGCCGGGATCTCGCCCAAAATTGTGCTGCAACGAAAACGGATGAATTTCGATAAGAAAAGTAGGCAGGAACTCCCGGATCGTTGTCTCACCTCCATCGATCATTAGGCCCTCGGCGCCTTCAATATCACACCGCACGAAGTCTAGGGTCTTAAGCCTCAGTTTTGCGACGATGGAATCGAGCGTAATGACGGGTGCCTTCTGCCGCTCAAATTCCGTGTCATTGGCTTTCGCTAGAAGCTCCTCTGATCCTCGTGCGCTGTCCCCAATGACAGCATAGGCGCGCCCAAGGTGCCCGCTGGTTTTCCGCGGGACGTTGAGCACTGTTTCCCCATCCTCGGCGCCGATGGCGTAATTGTGTGGATGCACGTTGCCAAGCTTGTGCCAACGGATGAGCCGGCACATGATTCCGTAGGAGTATTTTGAGGGCTCAAAAGCGTGAACTGTTCCCGCCGGGCCGACAATCTTGGACAGCAGATATGAGTGCCTGCCATCGCTCGCACCAAAGTGAAGGCAGGTATCTCCCCGCGTGCAAAGTTCCTTCATATAGGGCGCTTCAGGCTCGAACTTTCTGCCGCTCTTGTTGCGGCGATACATGCGCCAAGTCGTGTATAAGCTGCGCGCAAATATTATCGTCTTCATCGTGCTAACCTATATCTTTCTTGTTGGTACATTAGCCAAGGTTGGCGGACCAATTGTGACTTCGTTTTCCAAATGACATTGGTATACATCGTTGCGCCTATCAAACATCGCAATCCCGCTCAGAGGTCGACGGGACGGGCAAGCCTAAGGGGATCGTCCTTGTCGAATCCTTCAACATAGGCCTGAGGGCGAGTGCTTCAATGAGGCCATGTTTGCCCGGCCGAGTGAAGCCGCAATATCATTGAGACGTCGCAGAGTAACTTTAGCACCGTCCGTTCACACACATCCCAAAGTCGCCTCGCTCGGGCTGCGATGAGATGCCTCGTCTTCTGATACACGTCGTCCCGACCCGAATTGATCCTGTCGGTCTACAAAAAATTTACCGCAATTGTCGTAAGATCCCGTTCAATATGCATGATGGCTGCCAGTATCGACGACTATGGCTTGAAATGCTCGAGAAGACAATTGATGTCGACGGGGCGGCGCGTCGGTTTCACGACTCGATATTGTTTTCACTAGAGTCGATCGCGAGATGATTTAGTCGCTCGATAAAGCCTCCTGCTGGTTTCGCCCGCCTATTACTACGGAGGACAATGCCATGCCGGTCAACACCCTGGAATAGCAACATGCCAGCGGGCTCGGCTGGGCTAGGGCGCGCCCTTCGCCGTCGGGCGTAACAAGCGCTGGATAGCGCAAGGGGCAGGGCGTCCCGCATCTGCGATACATCAGCGCGTTACGGGCGTGAGTCAGCTTTCGGTGTTTGACAGCGGGCGCCGTCATGCTTGTGTCGACTTGACTCGATTCCATACCAAAATCCCGGTTTGTTCCTTGGCATTCTCGAAAAAGGCTGCCCGTACCGGTACCGCAAAACTCGGATCGTCCAGCTTCACAGCGAGATAGGGCGTTTCGCCATCCTTGGAGTCCTGACGCCACGCGGCGCCGAGTTCTGCTCCGCCTGCATAGAGCCGGTAATCCGGGGCATCGTCATTGACCTTGGTCTTGTTCGGGACCAGCTGGGCTTTGACATTGATGGTCATGGTACGGATGGTCCCAGTGTACTTGCCATCCTTCAGGGTGAATGCGCCGATTTGTGCCATGGGGTCAGTCTCCGTTTCTGGCGTTGTCGTGGAGGGCCTTGCGGGCCCGTTTGAACCCGGCGTCGGACGCCAGGAACATTTCGAGCATGGCTGGGATCAGCGTTTCAGGCTTTTCCTCCTCGCCATAGGCTTGTTGATAGATCGCGGCATAGTCAGTGAGGGCTGCGGCGAGATCCGGATCGAGCGCTACGGTCATGCGAACGGGCGTGCGGTCGGGAAGTCGTTCAAGTTTGAGGGACATTGTCGTCATCGTCATGGTCATTGAGGCCTCAGGATCAGGTCGCGCGTGACCACCACCCGCACGGGCCAGCCGGGCCGGATGCGAATGGTCGGCTGGATGCCGAGACTGCGATCGACAACGCGCTGGCCAGCCTGGTTCACCGTGTCGGTCGTCCCGCGGCGGATCGCCCGGACGATGTCGTCATTCTCGTTCGAAGGCCCGAGTTCGGCGCCGACCCCGAGGATGGTCGCGAGCCCTGCGGCGGCAAATACGCGGTCCCAGTGATGATCTGTCCGGTCGGAAAGGCCGGCATAGCCCTCGCCATCCGCTCCGGGCTCCGAGATTTGTATCGAGGACCCGTCGGGGAAGATGATCCGGTCCCAGACAACAAGGGCCCGGTCCTGTCCGAATGAGACTTCCGACTGGTAGCGGCCGATCAGGCGCGCGCCTTGCGGAATGAGCAGGTACTGCCCCTTCACCGTATCATAGACCGGCTGAGTGACCTGCGCGATGATGGTGCCGGGCAGGTCGCTGTTGATGCCTGTTACAAGCGAGGCCGGGATAAGCGTGCCTGCCATAACCTGGTAAGGAGAGAGCGGGTCCTGGACCTGTTGTGGATTGTAGATGTCGGATGCACCGCCCTCACCCACAAAGTCCAGCTTGCGATCCTGCAGATTCGTGTCGGCTTGTTGAGTAAAGCCGGATGGTGTCGCCGCCGGCGTCGCGGTAAGGGCAAGGAGTTCGGAGCGAAGATCGCCCGCGAGATCGCGGGAAGGCGGCTTTCCTGTGGGTAGGGCGGCGGATTCGGACTGGAGTTTGAAGAAGACAGGTGCGCGGGCGGCGTCTTCGGCGAGCGCCGCTTCGCGCATGCGTCTTGCCCGCGCGGCTTCATCTGCCGGATTGGGCCGGAAGTCGTCCTCGAACCGATCAGCATATTCCGGCTCGATGCCAAGATCGCGTTCGGCCGACAGGATCGTCGCACCGAGATCGCCGGAAAGCGGCGGGCCGAGCCTTGGCACGGCGTCATAGCTGGCCGGCAGGGTGGAAAAGCCTTCGGGTTTCCTTGTGTTCGTGGTGTTGTAGAGTTCGCGTTGTTCGCCAGGTTCGATGGCCTTCGGAGGGGCGAGCGCGATGCTCGCAGCGGCGAACAGGCCAAGCGCGCCAAGACCTGCACCCGCGATCAACACTTTGCGATTGATGCGCGTGACGGGCTTGGGCGCAGAGCGGATTTTTAGCCGCTCCGCATGTTCGTCAAAGGGAATGGGCTCTGACATGGCTCAGCCCCCGAAAATTGCCGCAAGGCCTGTCCGGCGCGGGGTCCGGGAAATCCGAACCACGGTCTGGTCCTTCTGGCCGAGCCGCAGTTCTGCCGCCCGGAACAGGCGGTCGACGACATAGTAATTTCCACGGACGCGATAGTTTACGAGTTCCGCATTTCCAGTCTCACCGAGTACGAATAGCGGCGGCATGTCGGTGGTGGCGATCGAGGCAGGCATCTGGATGAAAACCTGCCGTCCGTCATCGAACACCCGGACCGGCTTCCAGTCCGGATTGTCGCCGGTCATCCGGTAGTCGAAATTGAGCCCTTCCAGCGTCAGGCCCTGTTCGATGGACCCGCTCTCCCGTGCGATGGCCTGCGCATTGCGTGCCGTGAGGCCGGCAAGTTCATCTGCCGGATAGCGCCAGGAAAGGGCCGCCATATAGCTGCCATCCGTGCTTTCGAGTTCGAGGTGATAGGTCCGCCGGTCGGTGGCGATCATCAGATTGGTGCGGATACCGGCGCTGATGGGTTTGACCAGCACATGGGCGCGGGCATTTGTTCTTGATCCGGACGTGGTATCGCCGACGACCCAGCGGACCGTGTCACCAGCTGAGACGGAAACGAGTGTCTCTCCGGGCTGCAGGCCGACATCGCTGACCTGACCAGGGCTGGCATAGAGCCGGTAGAGCGCCCCTTCCGTATAGGGATAGACCTGAATCGCATTCACGTAGCCATCGACCGAGGGTTCGATCAGGGCGTGTTCTCGGCCTTCCTTGATAGCCTCTTCCGGGGAGACATGAGGTTCTGGTGTGGATGAGGCAACGGCCTTCATCTGTCCGGGCAGGGGCAGCGGGACGGCTGTTTCCACGATCCTGACCGGGTGATCGATCTCCTCTTCAAAGGGGGAGGCCGCCTGGAACGCCTCGGGGGCCAACGGTTCGAGGTCCGTCGGTGTTGTCGCGCAGGCGGCGATGAGGGCAAGCCCGGAACTTGCGAGCAGATTGCGGATCATTGGGTGTCTCCTGTGACAAGGTCCTGACCCCAATTGAGGCTATGGACATACAAACCGAGGGGATTGGCGCGGAGCGTCGCGGCATCTTTCGGGGGCTGGGTGATGAGGGAGAAGAGGCCGGTATAGCGCTCGGCTTTCACAAGCGCGCCGTTTTCATAGGTCTTCTCGATCCAGCGGGCCTGGA
>NZ_AWFE01000103.1:0-5669 GCF_003263315.1 Hyphomonas sp. GM-8P | reverse complement strand
CAGGGTTGACAGGATGGGCGGGTTTAGTGAGTGCAAGATTAAAGCTCATGCACCAAGAGGCGCATAAGTCATTGTCTGCACATCTCATTTTTGGCGCCTTATGCCGCGAAATGTGGAGCACACATTTTGCTGAATCTTCTGAATTTACTGGCCTTTTATGGTGCATGAGGGCGCGATTGTCTCATGGTGGATGACTCTGACTTCACGCCGCGACTTGGCAAACTTCGTGACGTTGGCGCGGGCGCATCAAAGCGCTTTCGATCCCGAGTTTTCAAGGCGACGAAAGGCTTCGCCAAGTCGCAAGGTAGATCGAAATTTACCGGGGCCAGATATGGCAGAGGCGGCGCGGCAGCCATGCACGCGCTTCAACGCACGCGGCGGCTATCGCAAATGCGCATGCGCCGCGTTGTCGTAAAGGTTCATATCGCGCGCGCAAATGGCGGGATCGGTATCAGGGCGTATGGTCGCCATCTCGATTATATCCAGAGGGACGGCGTTGATAGAGGGGGTGAAGGTGGTGAGCTCTATAGTCGGGACGGTGAAACAAGTGATGGGCGTAGCTTTGTCGAGCGCAGCCGTGACGACCGGCATCAGTTCCGCATTATTGTGTCACCGGAAGATGCCCACGTGCTATCAGACATGAAAGCCTCGACGCGGGCGCTCATGCGCCAGATGGAACGCGACCTTGGCACGCGGCTCGACTGGGTGGCTGTTGATCATCATAATACGGGTCATTCGCACACGCACATCATTGTCAGGGGCAAGGATGCGCAAGGCGCGGATCTGGTCATCGCGCGGGACTATCTTACAAGAGGCCTGCGCGCGCGGGCCGAAGAAGGCCTAACCCAACAGTTGGGGCCTCGCCGCGATGTTGAGATTGCCAAGGCGAGATATCGCGAAGTGTCTCAGGACCGGTTCACCAACCTCGATCGTGAGTTGGCCAAACTGTCAGTCGAAGAACATGTCGAATTGCCCGCAATGGCAGGCTCTGGCGGTCGCTTCATGCACAGCCTCTATCAGCAGCGATTGTCGTATCTTGAAACCCTGCATTTGGCACAGCCGAGCGGGACAGGCCGTTGGCGGTTGAAGGAAGGCTGGGACCGGGCGTTGAAGGCCATGGGACGGCGCGGCGATATTGTGCGGGGTCTAACGGCTGGATTGGCACCAGGTGAGATATCGACGGGGATACGGTTGTTTGAAGAAAGGCCCTTGGATGCGAAGACGCTGACAGGTGTTGTGCTTTCGCAAGGTCCTGATGATGAATTGCGCGATACGCGGTTTCTGTTGGTTGAAGATACCCAAGGTACGCGCTGGGCTGTCGCTGCGCATGGGATTGAACCGGGTGGATTGCCGCCGCGCGGGGCAGTGATTGAAGTGTCTGCGGCACTGCGACAGGCGCGTGCATCAGATCGGGTGATTGCGAATATCGCAGAGCGCAATGGCGGGTATTATTCGGATGACCTACATACCGTTGCCGATCCGTCCTCTTCGCGCAATTTCCGAGAGGCGCATAAGAGGCGACTGGAAGCACTGCGCAGGGCTGGACTTGTCACACCCCCGGCCGATGGGGTCTGGGAGATTGACGAAGCCTATTTGAAGCGTGCGGCAGAGTTCGAAGCATCTAAAGGCGGTGGCGTAAAAATACAGGTGCGATCATGGATGGCGCTTGAGACACAGATTGAAGCGCGTGCTGAGACCTGGCTGGATAGCGCTAAGCCCCTTGAAAATGAACCTCCCGACGGACGCATCGGCAAGGCGCGTTCAGCGCGGTTGCTCTTCCTTCAGCGCGACGGGTTTGAACTCGAGGATGGCGAGTTGACGCAAGACGTGCGTCGCCGGTTGCGGATGGAAGAGTTGAAGTTTGCAGGCCAGAATGAATTCAAACGATCTGGCCGGACTGGGGTAGAGTTGTCGTTCGGCGAAACATTCGAAGGGAAGTTTGAGCGGACAGTCGATCTGGCGCAGGGGCGTATGGCGATCATTGGTAAAGAGAAGACCTTCGCGCTGGTGCCATGGCGGCCTGCTCTTGAACGTCATCGCGGCGCGTCACTGGTTATTGAACAGCGGGCTAAGGGATTGTCTTGGAGTTTCCCGGGCGCAAGTCAGAGAGGGATGGCGCGGTGAGGATGAAAGAGTTCATGGGTGCGATTCGATGAAGCCTGTTCTCCTCTACACCAAATAGTGCTCAGCTAGTCCATCGAGTCTGAAACGGGTTTTACTTATGGACGAATTGTTTGATCAAGCGGTTACTACTGCACTTGGCTTTTATGTTTATGGTCTAGGAGACCCCCGAATTAGCGATCCCCTTCGCAAGTTCTTTTACATCGGCAAGGGAATTGGAAATCGTGCTTTTAGCCACCTTGAGGGCGTAGTCGAGGCATCTGAAATGTCGCTCAAGTTAGACCGAATAGCTGAAATCCGAGCATCTGGTTTAGAGCCACAAATCTCGATTATTGCTCACGGTCTGAAGGAAACCGAGGCCCTCCGGCTGGAAGCTCAACTCATTGCGATTATTGACGGGCTCACCAACATTGTTGGTGGGCATTTTGGAAGAGATTTCTGGTTGAGCCCGCAAGTTGTTCGGGAAAGATATGGAAAGCCGATTCATATTAATAACTTTGAGAGGCCAGCACTGTTCGTAAGCCTCAACGGCGGGGACGATCTACCGCCCTATCCTGAAATCGCGAATGACCCTGAAGAGTTGAAGCGAAGAACACTAGGAGATTGGACAATCGGGGAAAGTAATTCAGCTCGCGTGCGCTTTGTTGTCGGTTGTTACGCGCAGCTTGCCCGGTGTGTCTATTGTGTAGAGGGCTTCAGGTTCGAACGCATTTCGGCTGAGAAGCGCCATGGGAAGAATCGCAGTCGATGGACGGATGGGCACCGCGAGCCAGAGCTCGAAAAACGAGTTGAGGAGCGTATTGTTATTGGCCGTTCCGACAAAAGTGTGACGAAGTTCGGGCGAACGCCTTGGAACTTCGTCGCCTAGGCGTTCTCTCTCTATGACAAAGTTCATGCCGCGATTTGCCGCCATTTTCACTGGTCGAGAGTGCGCCTCGCCGTGAGACTGCACGGGTTTTCTTGCCCGGAGGTTCTGGCTCATGTCGCCATCCAAGATATTGATCGGTCAGTTCCTGATTGTCCTGACCATAATTGCCGCAACGATGTGGGGCGCAACGCAATGGGTTGCGGCTGAGCTTGGGTATCAACCAGGGCTTGGGAGGCCATGGTTTGTCTGGGGCGAGGTGCCAGTCTATCGGCCCTGGCGCTTGTTCCAGTGGTGGTACGCTTATGAGGCCTATGCGCCTCGCGTATTTGCGAAGGGCGGTGCGATTGCGGCCAGCGGCGGATTGCTTGGCATTCTGGCCGCTGTTGTGGGATCAGTCTGGCGTTCTCGCTGGGAACGGCGGGTGACGACCTACGGCTCGGCGCGATGGGCGGAGCGGAGCGATCTTGTAAAGGCGAAGTTGCTTGGTGGGGACGGCGTCTTTCTGGGGCGCTGGAAACGCGACTATCTTCGCCATGATGGCCCTGAGCATGTCATGGCCTTTGCGCCGACGCGTTCAGGTAAGGGCGTGGGACTGGTCGTGCCGACGCTTCTGTCTTGGACAGGCAGTGCCGTCATTCATGACATCAAGGGCGAGAACTGGGAGCTGACGTCCGGCTGGCGCTCGCAGCTTGGACCCTGCATCCGGTTTGATCCGACAGATGAGGCCTCCCCGCGCTACAACCCACTGCTTGAAGTGCGTAAAGGCAAGTTCGAAGTCCGCGATGTCCAAAATATTGCTGACATCCTTGTTGATCCGGTCGGTAGCCATGAAAGCCGCGATCACTGGGACAAAACGGGCTACGCGCTGCTCGTCGCAGTCATGCTGCATGTGCTTTATGCGGAGGACAACAAGTCACTGGCAGGTTGCGCTGAGTTCCTGTCGCATCCGCAGCGCACCATTGGCGAAACGCTCGAGCTGATGCTCAAAACGAAGCATCTGGTTGGTGGTGATGGGCGTGGGCGCGTTCACCCATATGTCGCTCGCGGTGCAAGGGCGATGAAGAACAAGTCGGAGAATGAGCGTTCCGGCGTTCTGTCGACAACCTTGACGCTCCTCGAAGTGTTCAGCGATCCGATCATCGCCGACCTCACATCGACCAGCGATTGGGGCGTGATGGATCTGGTTGAAGCGGCGCGGCCGGTCTCGTTGTATTTGGTTGTGCCACCGTCAGACATTTCCCGGACACGGCCCTTGATGCGGCTGATCCTTAATCAGGTTGGCCGCAGGCTGACGGAGCGCCTGCCTGATTCTGGACGACGCAAAGTTCTGCTGATGCTGGACGAGTTTCCAGCATTGGGGCGGCTCGACTTTTTCGAGACGGCGCTCGCCTTTCTGGCAGGCTATGGCATTCGGGCGTTTCTGATCGGTCAGTCGTTGAATCAGATCGAGAAGGCCTATGGCGCGAACAATGCCATCCTCGACAATTGTCATGTGCGAGTGGCGTTCGCGACCAATGATGAGCGCACGGCGAAACGCATTTCTGAGGCGCTGGGAGCGAAGACCGAACTGCGCTCTCAGAAGAACTATACTGGCCATCGTCTGGCGCCTTGGCTGTCTCATATGATGGTTTCGCGCCAGGAAACGGCCCGGCAACTTTTAACGCCCGGTGAAGTGATGCAGCTTCCGCCAAAACAGGAAGTATTGATGGTCGCGGGTGTGCCGCCGGTCATGGCCGACAAGCTGCGCTATTTCAAAGATCGTAACTTTACAGAGCGTGTCCTGGCACCTGCGCAGGTGTCGCTTGATGGGATTGGGCCTGAATCTCTCTGGTCGGACAAAGCTGAACCGGAAGAAAGCGTAGCTATGCTTGCGGATATGGCGGGGGAGGAAGGCGGGAAAGGACTTCGCCGTGAGATCGAGCCGCAGCCGACGAAGGAGATTGAAGCTGAGGGGGCTGAGATTAACCTCTCAGATGATGATCCGCTCGATCCCACCGACGCGCAGCATTTGGAGACAATCCGGCGTGCTGCAGCGCTCGACCTCTCCGATCCTGATACACTGCCGGAGTTTTGAAATGGGAAAGCCACGTGTGAATCTGCGACTTTCCCATAAACTGCATGCCGAACTTGAACGACGTACGGCGGCCTCAAGCGTTACCAAGACAGAAATTGTTGAGGAGGCGCTAAGCCGCTTTTTTGACCCTGAAGCCAACCTTGTCCTTGAGCAGCGCCTCTTGCGTAGGATGGATGCGTTTGATGAGCGCCAAAGCGAGATTGAACGGGATACAGCGCTCTGCCTCGAAACTCTCGCACATTTCGTTTTTTATTGGCTGACCCGCACCGAGCCTATTCCCGAAGGTGAACGCGATGCAGCCCACGCTTTGGGGCAGCGTCGCTTCGACCACTTCATCGGGCAGGTCGCAAAGAAGCTTAGTTATGACAGAGGTGTCCTTGCGCGGTTTCTGGCCACGTCCGATTCTGGTTTGGTCTCATCCCCTGAGAATGAATGAACTGTGTCGGAAAATCCGCGCTTGGCACGGATTGTCATGCACAAGAAAGAGTCTGTAAGCGGAAGAATCATGTTGAATAATCCGCATTTAGCGCGGATAATGAGACATGGTTTATGATCAACGATCCGGGCTTTCGAGTTTGACCTGAGCCCCAAATGGTCCCGCATTTG
>NZ_AWFE01000102.1:0-6491 GCF_003263315.1 Hyphomonas sp. GM-8P | reverse complement strand
GAACAGGGCTTCGCCTTCAGTGAGGTGGATGAAGCGCTCGGTTTTAGAGTAGCTGACGGTGAGCGTCGTGTTTGTGTTGAGCGTGAAGACGGATCCGTCGTCCAGGGTGTCCGCCTTGGGGACAAGGCGGGAGGGTTTTGGCTCAGGCAGGACTTGATTGGACCACTCGCGGTCACCATTCCCGGACTTCGGGTGTGGTGGAATCGAGAGTGGCTGAGTCTGATCTGACAATTTGGACATTCTCTTGTTGGGGGCGTTGCTGAGCGGGCACGAACGCAAAACTTGAACACCACCCAACTGATCGATGACGTAAGATACTGGAGCGACCACGCAACGTTCGAGCCAGATGAGACAGCCGTGCGACTGCATCACCGGCTGGTCTGGGTTCACCCTTTTCCAAACGGTAATGGCCGGCATGCCCGGATGATGGCAGATCTGCTTGTGCAAAGACTTGGCAATCAGCCCTTCAGTTGGGGCGGCCAGAACCTTCAGGACATTGGCGCACTACGACAAGCCTACGTTGAGGCGCTCCGGCGTGCTGACCAGCATGACATAGGACCCCTTTTGGAATTCGCGAGAAGTTGATCACGGATATCCGCTATGTCTTGTTGAAGACTACTGATCACAAGGAAGCGATGCGGCATGAAGTTGCGCTAGTTGGCCGGCGCCTGATTTCGATGCTTCCCTTCCAGCCGCTTACATTGTCATAGAGCAAGTGCGTGAACGCGGTCTGCGCCGAACCACCGCTCCAACGTGCCAATTGCAGCAACCGAAACAAGCTGAGTAAAAAGCACAGCAAGACGACGCTTAGGTCTTGAACAGGCCACGTAAAAGAGATTTCGGTTGCGCTCAAACGCTGCTTGTCTTGCCGCGGGTATATTCTGTGCACCCGCTAATTCAAGCATCTCGTTAAAATTGTAGAGGTTCCAACCGCGACCCACAACGACCAATACATTCTCAAATTCGGCACCTTTCACCCCGTGCTTGGTCTCGAAAGGAGATGAGCCGTCAAGATAGTGGCGCAGCGCTGAGACTTCGGAATAAGAGACAGCGCGCAATCGTTCTATTTCGGCAAGGGCTGTCGGCATCTCCTCCTCACCTTCTCGGTCGAACAGAGCGAGATCACGTTCGCGGTCGGCAATTGCGTCTGGAAGTCGTGGTCTCCGAACTGCACTCAGATGCGCAAGCACATCAGCGACAGTGCCTCTTTCTCGTAGGCTTCCAAGTGCAACCATTGCATCGAACCACGCTTGCTTGTCCGCGTGGCGCCTCAGATGGGGCAAACCGGAGCCCAGGAAGTCGAACATCTCTCCGTATCTATGCGCAGCAAAGGCGTCGCATGCGGGTTCGAGTATATCCACGAACCACGAAATGTAGGGATGCTCCTTACGGGTGAATGATTCGTTGTAACGAAAAGCAACGGGCAGACTCGCATAACCTTGCTCGGCAGCGAGGACGCGGTGAGTGAGCATCAAGATCTTGGTGTGCGCCGGCGTGATGTTCCAACCTGTTTCTTCGAGCTGGCCGCGTGCCATCTCGAGCGCTTGGTGTGCCGCTTCTGTCGGGAGGTCTCCGCCCCAATGCCCACCGGTCTGTCGCTGCCCGCCCCACCCGTTGGTGTGGAAGACTCGAATATCACCGGGTAATTCGGGATCGTCTACAAACTGTGGAAGCTCGGGCCGCATTGCATTGAGGACATCGACGACCGCCTGTACCGAACGAAAGTTGGCACCTTTGTCGATCTCTTCGACTGCAGGATGGTCGAGTTTACCGCAGCCATTTCCATAGATCTTCTGCCAATGGTCACCGAAGAATCCAAATACCGGCGCGCTGTCGACTCCTAGAAAATGATGTTTGATCGCGGCGACCCATTCGACATCAGTATCCTGATATTCATCGATCAAAATAATCGGGTAGCGTTGCGCCACAAGCTTCCGGAATTTGGTATGCGCCATTAGCGCGATGGTAAGCGGCAGAATGTCGTCGTGATGTAGCGAAACGACGGTGTCACGTACCGAACGATGACCCAAATCATAGCTTACCACCCGCTCACCAATTCCACCCACTTCTGCGAGCCTCTCTTCCCAAACTGGCAGTGCGGCGACCAACTCCCGCAATTGACGTTGGAATCCATTGATCAGAGACCAGCAAAAGCCGTGGTTGGTGTCGCAGTAGATTATCGGGTGCCTGTCGGTACGCGCTTCGATCTCGTCACGCGCAACGTTGGTATAGGTAATGCAGGCAATCTTCTGACCGAGACGCGGCATATCGCTAGCGTGTCTGTCAATCAAAAACTCAAGCGCCTTTACCAGAGAATAAGTCTTGCCCGCGCCAGCACCAGCTTCGAGTCGAAAGCTTCGACCTTCAGTTAAGGCGGAAAAGACGCGTTCCAGTGCGACGCGACTTGCCTGTTCGGCAGGAGTCTCAGGCATCAGGTTTCCCCACTTCGCCTTCGAAGGCTTCCACAACAGCCTCAGCGCCAGCAGCCATTACTGAATCACCAGGTCCGAATTCATCCGCTGCAAGCCAAGCGATGCCGTCGAGAAGGTACTTGGGCGCCACCCAGTCCTTGTCTTCAATGGCGAATGTTAACGCGAAGTCAGATTTTTTGAACTCGGCCGCCTTAGCTCGCGCAGCTATCTCCAAAGCTTCAGAACCCGCGTCATCAACCCCGAACTTCGCGGTGTTGGCGAGGATGAAGGAGTCCTCGAAAGTACGCCCGCAGGGGCCGCCCGGAGCTTCAGGACATTGATAGGCGATGCGACAATATCCTTTGCGTTTATCGTTGTCAGACTTCGCATTGATCACCTCCAAAGTCAGTGGGTCATCAGTAAACCAACTTTTTATGCAAGCATTGCTAGTGGCAGTACCCTGATGGACAGGACAAGCCTTCCCACCAGGAACAAGGGTTGAATCAAGGTCGGTGATGATCAATGTCCTTAACTCTAAGAACTCAAGCAGGTCCGTGAAGCGGTGTGCGTATGCACCGCCGACTTCGATGATCGAGGTATATTGGGTTGAGAGCTTCGGCGCTTCGAGATTCTCTGCTTCGTATTTCTCGGTGACCACAGGCAGCATTAGCCTCTCGCTAAGCCCCTCGACCAGAATAGCCTTATCAGCGAAAAACAAGTCGCAACGTGTTAATGTCATATATTGATGAAGGAAGCGCTTTTCCGGCTCCGGCTTACCTGCGAGACCGGTTCGAAGATCCTTGATCTTTGTATGGCGAACGCCAAGCGGTGCGTCGATCGTCGCCGTCGATAGGAAGTAACGAATGCACTCAAAACCAGCGGCGTTCGCGATATGAGATGAATGCGTCGAAACGACAAATTGGACGGGCCAGGCGACACCGCCCTGAGCACCATCGACGAGTTGCTTGGCAAACGTCGCCAATTGGCGAATAAAGACTTCCTGCATCTGAGGATGGAGATGTGCCTCAGGCTCCTCAATGAAGATAAGATGTACACCGGGCGCAGTCGCCTCAGCGCGATAGGCTTTGTAAAAGCCCACGAGTTGGAGGAGAATGAAAATTAGGTTCCGCACACCAAGTCCATTATAGGACTCAGGGAGTGGTATCCCGCCAAAGCCTCCATACCGCACTTTCGTGAAATTGGAGAGCAGTCGCCTAACATCAAGCAACGTCTCCGTCTGAAGATCTTGCCCTCCCAGCCCCGGATACCCGAAGCTCTTAAGTGTCGGCAGCAGCTTTGCCAGCTGGCTAGCAAAATTTTCGTCGAGTTGGGTCTGGATCTCCTCGACAGCAGCGGTCAAGCCTTCCGCGATTGCCTTGTCACCAGCATCTGCAGTGTCCGAGCTAGCAGTGGTGAACATATTTTCGAGCACCCTAGCGAGCACGTCGGATTCGCGAGAAGTGACATCGTCTAGCCCGCGCTGTGCATTAATAAAGCCGGTTTTCACCAAGTGTCGTAGCGAGGCTGGCTGCATTTTCCGGATATTGGTCGCATCGTTTGGATCCTCGGCGCAGATCGAGACGCCATATTGACGCGGCACACGCTCGCGCATAAGGCGCAGGAATGTCATGCGCGTCTCGTCAGTGAGCGGCTCAGCGGGCGCGTCGTCAAAGAAAGAGTCTACAGCGCCATCCTTCAATTCGTATCGAATGACGACCAGAGCCGTTCGGCAATCCGGATTAAGGTCGATGACAAAAGGCGCCAATGGCCCAAAGTCGGGCACGTCGACATCATAATCGAACCGGACCCGCAGCTCGATCGTCGGCAACGCGGCGCGTACGACATCATCTCCGGCGCTTTCGTTGTATGCCTGCAGAGCGGCAACGAAGTCAGCATGGCAAGTACTCGAAAAATCCTCAAGATTAAATCGGGCATTAGCGTCCGTTAGTAAGCGCTTCATGATCTCGGAGAGCGATGTCTTTCCACTGTTGTTGCGCCCAACAATAACAGTTGTCTGGGCTTCAAGCGCGAGAGCAACATCGCTAAGCAACCGAAAGTTGGTGATCTCTACAGATTCGATCCGCACTCGTTCTTCCCTTCCAATCATTACTTCACCAACAAATATGCCGCACGCTTCTTCTACTCAGTCTGCGGCATCCAATTTGCTGGGCTAATCCCCATACCATCGGAGGGAGAATATGTGGACAATCTAGAGTTCTCGAATGCTCATTGTCGATCCTATGCGGCCCGGCCATTTCACGTCGAGCCGCGCACTCAGTATCCTGACTCCGTCAATTTTCAGATTGAATGAGTTAAGCTGAATGCGTTGATATCGGGAGCAAATCGCATTTCGAAGTTGTTCCAACGGATCCCCATCCCGAACAACGAAACACAATTGTTGCAGAAGTTCGCGCATCCACGACTGCAAACCATGTTGAGCTTCATCGGCATGCACTGCCGTTCTGCACGCGTTCTAGAGCTTATTTACACCACTACATTTCAAGCTCGCTTACGCGCATACTCGTATGCAGCCTCTACTCCATCTGCCACAGGACGCTGGGAATCGACGAGCAGGTGAGCATAACGCTCCGTGGTAGAGGTTCGCTGGTGCCCAAGATTAGCGCCAATCATCTTCAGCGACTCGCCAGCATTAATTGCGAAGGATGCGTAGGCGTGACGGAAATCATGTATTCTGAAGTCCTTGATCTTCGCGCGCGCAGCGATCTTCTCCCAGGTATGGTTGATGCGCTTGATGTGATCAGAGCCGCTTCTTGAAGACGGGAAAACATACTCCGCCTCCTCGTCTGCTTCTTCACTTAGACGCGTCAGGATCTCCACGCATCGCGCCGACAGGGGCAAAGACTTGTACTTCTTTACACCGCCAGTCTTGTGGCGAAGTGGCGGAAGCTTGAGGATCCGTCGCTCCAGGTCGACCTCTTTCCATTGGAGCGCCTTTATCTCGGATGCGCGTGCAGCCGTCAGAAAAATCAGCTCTAGGCAGTCGACCTGGTCCTGAGTGATCTCACCTTCCTCCAACAAGGCATCGATCGCCTTGAACATGCGTTCGGCTTCTTTCGTCGTCAGATAACGGTCCCGAGCCCCATCCTGTATCTTGTTGATCTTGAGACACGGATTGGACTCGACCAGTTCGCGCTTAACGGCCCAGCCGAGCATTGCCGACAGGGAACGCACGGCGTGCGATGCAGCCCCCCGTCCGCCACGAACCCTGCTGCCGGACCCCTTTGCCATTTCTGCTGATACGCCCGTCAGAACATCATTCTGGAACCGGGAGATATGGTGTGGCTTCAGATCACCGAGTGTGATCCGTCCAAGAAGCCGTCGGGCATGGTTGTTGAGGTAGTTCTTGTCATTTACCCAACTCGACTCCCGCTTGTCCGGTTTGTCGATCGGGCCTTGGTCAAGATAGAGATCGATGAGCTTCGAGATGGTTAGCGCGCCAATCTTCTGCTCAACGCGCTCCAGAGTTTTCTGCGCTGATGGGTCGTTTCCCTTGGCTACTTCACCCAGGATTTCCTTCGCCTTGTCTCGGGCGGTTTCAGGCGTCCACGGATCGCCATGCTTCCCTATCGTGTACCAGCGATAGCGGCCGCCGAAACCATAGCCGACGACATAAACCTTGCGCCCAGTTGGATAGACAACGAGGCAAAACCCCTTCTGCTCGCTGTCCCAGATCCGCGTGCGGTTCCCGTGCTCAGCGATGGCAGAGTCCACCAGCCGTTTCGTGATGCGGTGCTCTCCAACTCTCTTCGCCACCTACCCAAATCCTCATAGGTTCTTCCAAAAAACTATGCAAAAGTATGATTTGCATGCCATTTGGAAGACAAACTTTTTCAGTATCCTCATATTTTACAAAAGAATGCATCGAAATTCCAGCTAGAAAATAGCTAGAAAACGGACGGAATTCATGGGTATCAATAGGAAACTTGTCCCAACAATGGGAAGGACAAAAATACGTTTAAATCATTATTTTTATTATATTTTTGCTCATTTTCACCTAAGATGAACAACTTGCGAATTTGACCCCTATTAGCTTCCCAAGCTGACGACGAGAGTTCGATT
>NZ_AWFE01000101.1:0-6607 GCF_003263315.1 Hyphomonas sp. GM-8P | reverse complement strand
ATAATGGACCACTTTGCTGGGGGCAGACCAGGCGGTGATCGAGGAACTGGTCGCGACCCACGACATGGTGGCGATGATCGGCGACGGGGTGAACGACGCACCGGCGATGGCGCGGGCGCATTTCGCCATCGCGATGGGCGCGGTCGGGTCGGATGCGGCGATCGAGACGGCGGATATCGCCCTGATGACCGACGATATCGGCAAGGTGCCGTGGCTGGTCGGCCATTCGCGGCGCACGCTGTGGATCATTCGCCAGAACATCGGCCTGTCGCTGGCCACCAAGGCCGCCTTCGTGGGCTTGACCGCCTTCGGGATGGCCACTACGTGGGGAGCAATCGCCGCCGATGTCGGCGTGTCGCTGATCGTCGTCGCCAACGCACTGCGCCTGTTGCGCGCCAAGGGGCGGGATCCGGCGGCGCCAAGTGGCGGCGAGAGCATCGGCGAACACATGCCAAAAGGAGCACTGGCACATGGTCATTGAACTGAAGGAACCGGGCAAGGAGCCCGAACGCAACAGGGGCGCGTCAATGCTGTGTCCGGTCTGCAAGGTGACGCTGACAATGGCGGATCGTCAGGGCGTCGAGATCGACTATTGCCCGCAGTGCCGGGGTGTCTGGCTCGACCGTGGCGAGCTTGACAAGATCATCGAGCGCAGCGCCGCCGAGATGGCACCACCGCCGCCGGCACCCGACCCCCGGCGGCGCGATGACGACGACGATGATCGCGGTCGCGGCGGCTATGGCGGCGGCTATGGCAAGCACGGTGGCGGTCATGGCGGTCATGGTGGTGGCAGTCATGGCGGCGGCTATCGGCGCAAGTCCTGGCTGCGCGAGATCTTCGATTGACGTTCGCGCGGGCGGTTCACGGGCAGGGCGCGCCAGCCGGTGAGCCAACCCCACAGCGGGCGGTCTGACGATGGGCGCGGGACACGGTCACGGCGGCGGCGGGGGAACCTCTGCCAGCCGCCACAAGGGCAGCCTGAGATGGGCGCTGGCGATGACCGGCACGTTTCTTGTGGTCGAGGTGGTCGGCGGGCTCTGGACTGGCAGTCTGGCGCTTTTGGCCGATGCCGCGCATATGGCGACAGACGTGGGCGGGCTGTTCATGGCGCTGGTCGCGGTGCGCTTTGCCGAACGCCCGGCGACGCCCGACATGACCTATGGCTTTGTGCGCACCGAGGTTCTCTCGGCGCTGGTCAACGCCGTGGTGCTGCTGGTGGTCACCGTCTTTGTGCTGCGCGAGGCGTATTTCCGCCTGTTCGCGCCGGTTGAAATCCTCGGCGGGCCGATGCTGGCGGTGGCGGTGGCGGGGCTGATCGTCAACCTGGTGTCGATGCGGATGCTGCACGCCGGATCGCAGGAAAGCCTGAACCTCAAGGGCGCGTATTTCGAGGTGCTGGCCGACATGCTGGGATCGGTCGGGGTGATCCTCGCGGCGCTTGTCGTGATGTTCACCGGCTGGACCATCGCCGACCCGATCATCGGCGCCGCCATCGGGCTCTTTATCGTGCCGCGCACCTGGATCCTGCTGAAGGGCGCGCTGCGCATCCTGATGGAGGGCACGCCCGCCCATGTCGATGCCGGGTTGCTGCGCGCGCGGCTCATGGAGGTTCCCGGCGTTGCGGACGTGCACGACCTGCACGTCTGGACCCTGACCTCGGGCGTCGACGCGATGAGCTGCCATCTTGTCGTCGATGATCTCGAGGCCCGGCGCAACGCGCTGATCGGCGCGCAAAAGGCGATGCACGACGGTTTTGGGATCACCCATACGACGATCCAGATCGAGGATGCGGCCCTGCGCGAGGCCGAGGGCGAGACGCATCGCTGAACAGAGTAGTGGAGTTGACGCGACATGGGACATCACCGGAAACAGCATGGTCACGCCACACCCCGGTATGCCGGGCCGCGCGGCGGTGAGGGTCGCCCCGACCATGACCGGGTGCCACGCCAGTCACGGATTCCGCTGGGTCTGATCGCGATCGGGTTGGTCGTCTGGTCGGGTCTGGGCTGGGGCGTCTATCTGCTGGTCGATCCGGTGCTGGCATGGCTGGCGGGCTCGGTCGGCCCGCTGACCGATGCCGGGACCGGCATCGCGCGCTGGTTCGGGTTCGGGCAACAGGCGGCGGCCCTGCGCGATGTCGCCAATGTCGAGGTGCTGATCGGCCAGGTGGCTGGCCCAATGCATTTCATCGTCAAGGCCGGGCTGATCCTTTTGTGGCTTGCGGGGCTGGTCGCGCTGGTCGCGCTGCCGGTCATCCTGCGGCGCAGGTCGCGGTGGTGACAACTGTCGGCAGATCGGCGGCCTTTGGCCTGTTGCGGTCCGGACCATCGCCCCGGCTTGCCGGCACGCCTTCCCGACAGCGTGCGATGACCGCCGCCCGTCCGCCCCTGATCGGCCCGGTCCTCGTCCTCGACGATATCGGCGCGGCCGCGCTAAGGCTGTCGGCGCTGTTCATCACCGACGGCGACGAAGGCCCGCCGCCGGTCGAGACATCCGGCGGCGCGTATCGCGCAACTGTTCTGGCGCGGTTCGACCGGGCGACGGTCTGGCGTGCACGTTTCGATCTGCTCGCCGACCGGCCCGCCGAATACCGCTGGAACGGCGAGACATATCCTGTTGCCTGCGATCTGCGCGGCGACCTGCGGATCGCCTTTGTGTCGTGCAACGGCGAGGAGGCCGACGATCTGGAGCGCGAGGGGTCGGAGCGCAACGCGATGTGGGCGCGGCTGGGCGCGGCGCACCGGGCGGCGCCGTTCGCGCTGCTGCTGCATGGCGGGGATCAGGTTTACGCCGACGAAATCACGCAGGGCCATCGGCTGAGCGAGGACTGGCCCTCGCAGATCCCCCCCGAACCATCGCCCGCTGACCTTTCCGATCTGCGCCACCATCTGCGCGAACGGCTTCTGGATCGCTACGCGGCGCTTTATGCCGCACCCGAATTCGCCTGGATCGCCGCGCGCGTGCCCTCGCTGATGCAATGGGACGATCACGACATCTGCGACGGCTGGGGCTCGCTCAGGCGGTGGCAGACCCATTCCGCCGTTGGCCAGACACTGTTTTCGGTCGCCCGCGAATGTTTTCTTGTCTTTCAGCAGGCGGCGGTGGAGGGCGATCTGCCGCCGCGGTTCCATGATCCGGCGGGGCACCACCTTGGCTGGCGGGTCCGCGCGCCGGGGCTGCGCATCCTGGCGCCTGACCTGCGGTCAGAGCGCACGCGGCGCAGCATACTGGGTGCCGGCGGCTGGGCGATGATGGATGCCGAGGCCGCCGCACCGCCGCCGGGATCGACGCTGCTGGTCTCAAGCGTGCCCCTGCTGGGACCGCGCCTGTCGGTTCTGGAAACGCTGATGGTCGCGATCCCGCGGATGCAGAAATACGAGGACGACCTGCGCGACCAGTGGCAAAGCCGTGCGCATCGCGCGGAATGGCAACGGATGCTGCGGCTGGTGCGCGACATGACCTATGCGGACGGGCGCAACATCACCGTGCTTTCCGGCGAGATCCATCTGGCGACACGGGCGGTGATGGAACTGGAACGCGGCCTCGCGGTGCATCAGCTTGTGGCGTCGGGCATCGCGCACCGGGCGCCGCCGGCGGCATGGGCTAGGGTTCTCGGCAGTCTCGCGCGGTTGGGCGAGGCGCCGCTGGCACGGCATCCGATCCGCATCGGGTGCCTGCCCGGCCGGCGCAGGCGCTATGTGGCCGAGCGGAACTACCTGATGCTCGAACGCCGATCGGACAGCTGGAGCGCCGCCTGGGATCTGGAGCACAGCGGCGCGACCCCCGATTTGCCGCTGTAGCCGCCGACGGCTGTCAACGGCCGGCGCGGGCCTTGCGCCGCCGCGCCTGTCGTGCCTGCCGGTATTCCGACAACAGCAACAGCCCAACGCCGCCGACCACCGCGACATCGGCCATGTTGAACGCCGGCCAGTGCCAGGTGCCGACATAGACATCGAGGAAATCCGTCACCGCGCCAAAACGCAGCCGGTCCGCCACATTACCGAGCGCGCCGCCGATGACAAGGCCATAGGCGGCGGCATCCAGACGGCTGGTGGCGCGCACCAGCAGCACCGTCAGCCAGACCGTGACCACGAGCGCCAGCCCGGACAATGCCCACCAGGGCGCGCCGCCCAGCAGCCCGAAGGTGACGCCATCATTGCGTAAAAAGATCAGGTTGAAGCCGGGCACGACCGGAATGCCGCCCGCCAATGCGTCACTGTAGGCATTGGCCACGGCCTTGGTGATCTGGTCGGCGGCAAGGGCCAGCCCGATGCAGACAGCGCCGGTCGATCCTGTCGCGAATCCTTGATCCATTGTCGTGCCCTTTTTGCATTCGATTTCGGGACGGCATGACGCCGCACCTGCGATTGACAGGCCTTTTACAAGCTTTAGCCACTAGAGGTTCAAGCGAAATCTGGTGGTGCCGGCGACGCGTCGCGATCCTTGTCGATACGGGGCCTTTCGCCCGGTCCGCCGTCCGTCCATAATGCGCAAGTCACTGTAGAGACGAGGCCGGGATGCTGACCATCGGAACATTGTCGCGCAAGACCGGGACCAAGGTCCAGACGGTGCGCTATTACGAGCAGATCGGCCTGTTGCGCGAACCGGGCCGCACCGCGGGCGGGCAGCGCCGGTATGAAGAGGCCGATCTGGACCGGCTCGCCTTTATCCGGCACGCGCGGCAGCTTGGCTTTGCGCTCGACGCGATCCGCGAATTGCTCGACCTGTCGGATCATCCGCAGCAGTCCTGCGCCGACGCGGATTCGATTGCCCGACGCCAGTTGAAACAGGTCGAACAGCGGCTTTTGCGGCTTCAGGCGCTGCAAAAGGAACTGAAACGGATGATTGCCGAATGCAGCGGCGACCGGATGGCCGACTGCCGCGTTCTCGAAGTGCTGCGCGACCACTCCGAATGCCTGACCGCGCATGACGATATCGGCGCGTGAGTGCGACCTGCGGGAACCGATTTGCGGTCAGGCTGGTTCGGTCTGCAAGAGATAGGGACGGAACGGAGTGACAGAAGCCTGGATTTACACGCTCGCGCCCGCAATTCTGGCGGTGATTGCGTCTTGGGTCGCCGTCAGGTTCCGTCCTGGCCCGCTGACGATCAGCGCGATCCAGCATTTTGCCGCCGGCGTGGTCTTTGCCGCCGCGGCCGGTGAGATCCTTCCGGACATCAAGCACCAGGGGTCCGCAATCGCCACCCTTGTCGGCGGGTCGGCTGGGGTCGCCGTGATGCTGCTGGTCAAGCAGATCGAGGGTTACATCAAAGGTCCGGCGGGCCTTTTGACGACGATCGGGATCGACATTCTGATCGACGGGCTGGTGTTGGGCATCGCGTTTGCTGCTGGTGCGAAAGCGGGCCTGTTGCTGACCGTCGCGCTGTCGCTCGAAGTCGTGTTTCTGGGGCTGGCGCTGACCACGGAACTGACCACCTCGGGCTGGACCAGACGGCGCACTGTCGCGGTTACGGCGGGGCTGATGGTGCTGATGCCGTTGGGCGCGGTTCTGGCCACGCCCGTCGCCGCCCTGTCTGCGCCGGTGGTGACGGGTTTTCTGGCGTTCGGCCTGGTCGCGCTGCTGTATCTGGTGACCGAGGAACTGCTGGTCGAGGCGCATGAGACACCCGACCGGCCCTGGGTCGCGGCGATGTTCTTTGTTGGCTTCCTGTTGCTGTTGCTGCTCGAAGAGATGATCGGATGACCCGCCATGCCGCATGACCACGATCATCTGGACCCAGAGTCTGGCGACCGGCGGGTCGGCATCGCGATCTGGGCGAATGGCATCCTGACCGTCGCCCAGGTCGCCGGCGGGATCTTTGCCGGCAGTCTGGCGCTGATCGCCGATGCGCTGCACAATTTTTCCGACATGGCGTCGCTGATCATCGCCTTTGGCGCGCGCAAGATCGCCCGCCGTCCGGCCGATGCGCGGATGACCTTTGGCTATGGCCGGATCGAGATCGTGGCCGCCCTGATCAACTATACGACGCTGATCGTGATCGGGCTTTATCTGATCTACGAGGGCGGGATGCGGATGATCGACCCGCCCGAGGTCAAGGGCTGGTGGGTGGTCTGGCTTGGCGGTATCGCGCTGGTCGTCGACACGGCGACGGCCCTGCTGACCTGGTCGATGCAGAAGGGCAGCGTGAATATCCGGGCCCTGTTCATCCATAATCTGTCGGATGCGCTGGCCTCGGTCGCGGTGATCGTCGGCGGCGTGCTGATCCTGCTTTACGATATCCGCTGGGTCTGGTCTGCCCCCAGCAAAGTGGTCCATTATTTGAGTTAGTTCCGGCTTCAGAAATGGAGTTGAGACATGGGCAAGAGATTGAAGCCTGAAGAGATCATAGCAAAGCTGCGGGAGGTTGAGGTTCGCCTTGCTCGCGGTGAAACCGCTGCGCAGGCAGCGCGTGCCATCGGCGTGACGGAGCAGAGTTACTATCGCTGGCGCAAGGAGTATGGCGGCCTTAAAGTTGGCCAGGCCAAACGAATGAAGGATATGGAGAAAGAGAACACGCGGCTGCGGCGCGCGGTCTCTGATCTAACTCTGGACAATCAGATCCTCCAGGAAGTTGTGCGGGGAAAGTACTAAGCCCTTCACGTAAACG
>NZ_AWFE01000100.1:0-7115 GCF_003263315.1 Hyphomonas sp. GM-8P | reverse complement strand
ATTCGAACTCACGACCTACAGATTAGGAATCGGAATCTGGGGGTGCTACGCGTTGCTGGAGTTTGAAAAATTCAAATAAAAACAATTCTACATTTGTCTTGAATTGATACTCTTTGCTGGATCAAGTTCCAAAAAGTTACCACGGTTACCACGGAACCGCCTTTTGTGCCGTACACGGACCCTGCGCATTTTGAGGTGATTTCGGATAGCTCGCCCTTACCGAGCATGTTTAACTCAAATCAGGCACTCGTCGAACATGGCTTGATGAATTCATCTTCAGGTCAGCCCTGACGGTTGTGGGCTCAGATCTCTCTAACATCAGCTCATATGCGGCGTTTTCGCAAGCTGGCTCGCTTTGCTCCCTCACCGTTCATGCTATGTTTACGCGAATCTCTTCGGTGGGTGTCAATGAGCGCCAATGGGTCTGATCCTCGGTCAGTTGTGAATGCGATGATTGCCATCGGCAATCGGATTGGCGTCGTGCTGCCTAACGTTTCTATTCAGAAGCTACTCTACTTCGCCCACGCCTCATTCCTCGTTCAGAACAAGCGACCGCTCGTGCAAGGGGTGTTTGAAGCATGGGACTACGGCCCGGTCTGTCCTCCTGTGTATCACGCCCTCAAGGAGCATGGACGCGAGCCGGTCAAAGAGCCGATCCGGAAGGTGAACCCGTTCACCGGCGAGATCAGCGACGTGGATCCGCTGCAGGACGCAGAAGCGCTCTTCCATCTTGAGCACGTGCTCAGAACGATGGGGCACCTGTCACCGGGCCAGCTGATCGAGCTGTCACACGCCCCTGAGGGTGCGTGGGCAGACGTCTGGAACAAATCGAAAACGGGCCCTACCATTGGTAACCGCATCGATGATATACTTACCGTAAGTCGATTCTCCCGCCTCAAGATGCCTCTGAGGGACGCGTCGACATACGGAGAAACCGATGAAGCTACGCCCTTTGCCGGAGATTGATCTGGCTCGTATCGCACCGCAGCCGACCGAGATGAAATGGTCGATGCTGCGTTCCTTCAAGACCGGTGGTGGATCGTGGTCTTACCAGCCTGCCCGGGAACAGGTCTTCAACATTTTCAATCCGGCGAACCCGATGGGTTTGCGTCTTCGCGAACCGTCGCTCGCGAAGATTGAGTCTCAGATCCGGAAAAGCTGTCGCATCGACGCCCAGGAAAGCGCCTGCATCGAGGTAACCCGGTTGCTCTGGCAGTGGGCGCAGGAGAATGCAGGGCCTGCAGTGGAAAAGCCGCAATCTTCAATGGCCATCGGTTCGATCGCGTCGGTGCGCTATTGGGGCAATTTTGCATTCCTTCATCGTGACCGACCGACGTTCGTATTCCTCGACCACCGGAGAGGGACGCGCCTGACAAAAGTAGGTCTGCGGTTCGCCATGTCGATGATGCACCAGCAACTGCGCCTGCCGGACCCGGACTTCTCCGAAGCGGCGCTCCTGGTCCTTCAGTTTCCTGCCCCTGATCGCGACGAACGGATCATCGTCGAGAAATGGGATAGCCAGTTCGAGCTGTACACATTCGACGAGCTGCAGGAGATGGTCACCGAGACCTATGACATCTGGCGTACGATCAACGAGGAAAGGGTTTCCTCGGAACGCCGTCGCGCAGCTGGCGACGACTGGTGGGGCGGCTGAGAAGCTGCCCACAATAGGAAGGGCGAGTTAGCGTGACATTCTTCTTCCTCTTGGCCGCAGGGATAGCTTATTTCCTGAAAGCATATGTCGTGGCGCTGGTATTTATCGGTCTGTCGATGCTGGAACAGGTATTGGTTATGATCCGAGCGACCGTCGATCCTAGTTGGTACATCCAACGGAAGCTCGAAGCGGGCGAACGAGTAGATTTCCTTCGGCCCGGCAAACAAATCATCGGGCTAATCTTCACGAAGGTCTTCCTTCTCTGGATCTTTGGCTTCTTCGCGTACCATGTGTCACGAGAAGCGGGACTGTTCTGAAGGTTCACTCTCCCCTATGCCCTCATGAAGCTCGCCCGATACCTACCACTTGCGACAAGCCCCCTCGCCGCGCTATCGGTCTTCAACGTCTATCGCAGGGCTTTCGGGATTGAGCTGCATGGATGGATGGCTCAAGTGGCCGCACAGTTCGAAAGCGTCGTTCACGGAGCTCTAAACTTCGGACCGGAGAGAGTGACGGGATGGCACCCGCCCACGTTCCTGTCCGATTTTTGGGTCATCTCATTCTGGTGGACTGGCGTTCTGACATTCGGAACCGTGCAGGCAATGAAAGACAAAGGAGCGCCGACGCATTGGCTGAGCCACGTCGTTATGATCCCGAACCGGATCTTTGTCGGGTACTCTTTAATCGGCTTCTTCTTGGCTGCAGCGACTGTCCCCATAACTTTCGCACGGTTCAAGTCCGGAGACGACGACTTGGACAGGTACGGACACTGGGTCCGAGTCTACATCGTGTCTGGAGTGGCTTGCGTTGCGATGTTCTTCCTACTGAACCATTTTGCTTGACCGCGCCTGAATCGGGCTCGGCGTGCGGTCGATCCCGACGGTCTATGCTTTCGACAAGGGCCGCCCCAGAAAACGCTGTAGCATACTACCCTTCAAGTCCTATCACACGAAAGATTTTCTGTGTGGTAAGAGCTGCGACTGCCTAGCGTCACTAAGTACTTCGGAAGTGTGAGAGAGGAAATATGTGGCTTTTTATGGTGTATCGTGAAGCCGCGTGAATTCCCGGGCATCTTTAGGCAACTCAAGGATTTCGTTGCTCTTTTCTGATCGGCCAAGTTGTGCTGGGCTGCCCCCTACTCACAGTATGAGGAGTAGAGTGCATGCCCGATCCACGCGACGAATTTCCCGAAATCGAGGACATCCTCCAGCACAATCCCGACTGGCTCGATGAGGCCATCGATACGCCTTCGGTATCTCGGCTGACCGGCGTTCCGGTCTGCACACTTGCCACCTGGCGCTGCCGTGGCGGAGGGCCACCCTTCCTGAAGCTGGGCTCGGCTGTCCGTTACCGCCGGCGTACCGTACTCCGCTGGCTCGCCGAATGCGAGAAGTCCCAAAACGAGCCAAAGCGGCCTCCCCAATGACCAACAAGACAAGGCCTCTATCGATCCGTCTCGCCGAATCGGATATCAAACAGCTGACCGTACGGGCTCGCCGCATGTCCGGAACCCCGACCGGCGTCGCGCGAGAGCTTATCCTGTCGGGTTTGACAGACGGTGATCCGTACACGCAGGCCGAACGCCTCCTGAAGATCGAGCGAAGGCTCGCAGCCCTATCCCAGGATCTGACTGCAGCTTCGACCACAGTCGGTAGGCAGTCCGGCTCGCTTGAACGCATTGAATCCATGTTCGAGCAATTACTCCTTGCTCTCAGCGGCGGGACTGCCGGTTGAGGGCCCGTTCCATGAGACACCTCAAGCCCGTCCTCTTCACCTTCGCTGTCCTGTGTGGCGCAGCTTCTATCGCAACCTACAAGCTTGGTTTCGAATTATACCCACCTGGCACCTATACCGAGGCGGGCGTCTACGCTCGCCACGACAGCGCGTTCATGGCGAGATGCGGCAAAGCCCGGATTACCTCCCTCATTGGAGATCCTATCGGATCTTCTGACTGGCCGAGATGCCGACGCATCCTCGACCGCTATGGAACGACCGGGCAATTCATGCTTCGGCACAATGCCGTCGCGATTTTGACGGGACTATCGCTCCTAGCCCTGATCGGCCTCATCCGTCAGACGATGACCGCCCGTCCGTCCCCAAAAGTCATTCGTGGGCGGAAGCACCTTGCGGGCAAAACCGCACGACGAGCGCTCCAGTCCCTGTCAAGACGCGAGTGCCGCCGGTCCGGATCCGGGCTTGAGTTTCCGCCCGGCATTCCCATCAGCCGCGACCGTGAGAGCCGTCACTTCCTCATCTGGGGCAGTACCGGCGCGGGCAAGACCACCGCCATGCTGCACCTCATGCTTCAGGCCATTGAGCGCGGCGACAAAGTGATGGTGCTCGATGTCAAAGGCGACATGACCTCGAAGCTGCCCAGGATCGGCAATATCATTGCGCCGCATGATGCCCGCTCGCTGCAATGGGACATCGCAACCGACTGCCAGACCCCTCAGGAAGCGCGTGAGCTCGCGGCGCGGCTCATCCCTGAAAGCCGGTCCGACCGTATCTGGTCAGACGCAGCACGCGAGATCCTGACGGCCTGCGTTATCTCGCTCCAGGTCAGACAAGGACGCGGCTGGGGTTGGACAGACCTCCGAAAACTGGTGATCGCGGATGCAGATGCGCTTCTCAGTATTGCCGAATGCTACCATCCGGAAGCGATCCAGTTCCTGAAAGAACCAAGCAGCAAGACGACGCAGAGCATCATCTCGACCTTCAAGGCTCATATGAATGTGGTGAGCGTCCTCGCTGAAGCCTGGCCGAAAAGTTCGCGCGGGCGATCCTTCTCTGTCCGCGAATGGCTGGGCCATCCGGCGTGTCATCCGATCGTGCTGCAGCATGATGGACGCTATCCGCAGCTGACCAAGGCCTGGCTGTCCGGCATTGTTGGTCTTCTCGCCTCCCACGCGGCTTCACCGGCCATGCAGGAGAACCCGGAACGGCGTACCTGGCTCTTTCTCGACGAGTTCCCTCAACTCGAACGCCTGCCCCATTTCTCGACCCTGCTGGATGTCGGCCGGTCCAAGGGCATCAGCGTGGTGCTCGGCGCGCAGGACCTTTCCCAGATCCGCAACACGTACGGGCATGACCAGGCCGATGCATGGATCGGCATGATTGGCACGCACATCATCACCCGCATGAATCTGGGGCAGAGCGCCGAAACGACGAGCCGGTTGATCGGCCAGCAGACCGTCGAGTTCTACCGCAAGAGCGAGACACGATCAGGCGGCCAAATTTCGACAAGCTGGACTAAGGAGCGGGAAGTTCGTCCTGTCATAACGCCATCGGAACTGTCGGACAGGCTGGGCGCATTCAAGCAAGGCGTCCGCGCGCTCCTCATCGGCCCCGGCGAACATGCCTACGAGATCACCCTCCCCTATCCGCAGCTCAGCGAATTGCGTCCCGCCAGTGTGCTCGCCGACTGGACGACAAGACCTGCGCGGGAACTTGCGCCGCTGCCTGACGCGCCAAACAGCTTCCTGACTTCGATCCTGTCGCCGGAAGTCGCCCAGCGCATCCGGAATACATTCTCCCGGGAACACGACACCTGATGGTCGCATCGATCTCCGCCCGGAAGTCCGTTGCCGCCGCGGTGAGTTATTTCAAGCATATGGCTCAGGACGAGTACTATACTGGCCAGGGCGAAGCCGAAGCAGATGGCGAATGGGACGGCAGAGGCGCCGAACGGCTCGCGCTTGAAGGCCCCGTCTCCAACGCAGATTTCGAAGCTGCTCTGAATGGGCACGATCCGAGAACTGGCGCGCGCCTTACCCAGATCGGAAAGTCGCACGCCCCCGGTTGGGACATGACATTCTCGGCCCCAAAATCGGTCTCGGTCATGTGGGCGCTTTCATCCCCTACTGAACGTGCCATGATCGAAGCTGCTCACCGTCAAGCTGTTCATGCCGCCACCACCCATCTCGAAGATCATCACGCATTCACAAGGCGCGGCAAGGGCGGCGCGATCCGCGAGCCCGTCGCCGGTCTCACGATTGCCCGCTTCCACCATCACACGAGCCGTGATCTCGACCCTCAGCTCCACACCCACGCCTTCATCTTCAATCTTGCGCCTCGCCGAGATGGAAGCTGGGGCAGTCTCGTCAGCCGCAATCTCTACAAGGCTCAGAAGGAAGCGGGCGCCATCTACCGCGCGCACCTCGCCAATGGACTCGAGCGCGATGGCCATGCCGTCGAGCGCCATGGCACGAGCTTTCGCCTGACCGCGATCCCTCGCGACATCGAGCGTGCTTTTTCGAAGCGCAGGCAGGCGATCGAAAGCGCGGCCGACACCTATGGCTACCGTACGGCCAAAGGGATGGAACTGGCAGCCCTGCGCACACGGCAGGCCAAACGGCCAAGAGAGCGCACGGCACTGTTTCAGGCATGGCAAGCAGAAGCCAGAACGCTCGGCTTCGATCTCGCCAGAGCACGTCAGCAGCAAGCGCAAGTAGGCGCTCCAACCCGCCTCGGTCCGATGCCAGGTCGAGGAGCACGCACGCAATCGCAAGCCCGTCCTCTGCCCTCGGTGCAGCAAATGATCAGCGCCATCGCGCACGCGTCGCGAACTTCATCCAGCATGCAAGGCGTGCGGATCAGCCTGCGTCAAAGATCGGGCGAGCGTGACACTGAACACGAGCGCTGACGTATACGCATATCTTGGGCGTATCCGCCCGTAATCGTTGACCTGTGAGCCGATCTCCGAAAATTCGTAATCGCTGGATGCGGCTTCCGTACACGGCTTTTCCGGGCGAGATTTCCCTTAGCTGTGGGTGTTTGAGACTGGATCGCTCGGCGGTCTGTCAGCATCGAAGGTGCATGGGGTGTGAACACCTCACACAAATGAAAGCAGACGACCAACAACTAACATTTTTCGGACTTTTTGTTATTTAAGGAAACTGCACGACAAGGATGTTCTGTCGCGTCGCTTGGTGCCGATAGACTTAGTCCCACGGATTCCAGAGGATCACGTTGCGACCCATCTTGTCCTTGACCGCGCCAGGTTCTTTGCTTTCGAAGCCCGTGCGCTCATCTAGCCCCTGATGCAGCACATGAAGCGTCTTCCGAAGGTCCAGATTTATCGCTGACGAAGGCACAGTTCGACAACTTGAAATCACAAGATGTGATCGCAAGCAGCCAACGGGTTGGCCGACGCTCGCCGCAGCGAGCGTTTGCAGAACATGACCTCGTTATCGTGACTTACCCTGCTCAAGGCGACTCTTTCGGCGACGCGTGCGGGCGACCACTTAAAACACACAAGCGCAAGGTGACGGCACCCGCAGGTGCCGTCACCGCCACGATCAGTCCTTCGGATTCCAGAGGATCACGTGCAGGCCTTTCTTGCCCTTGACCGGGGCGAGGTTTGCGTAGATCCGGCGGGGACCGATTTGCGGGTCGGCGAGGGTCAAAGAGACATATTCGCGGCCTGAAGATTTCGCCTTGCGCATCCAGCCGCCGCCGATTT
>NZ_AWFE01000099.1:0-7259 GCF_003263315.1 Hyphomonas sp. GM-8P | reverse complement strand
GAACAGGGCTTCGCCTTCAGTGAGGTGGATGCGGCGTTCGGCTTTGGAATAGCTGACGCTGAGCGTCGTGTTTGTGTTGAGCGTGAGGATGGATCCATCCTCGAGGGTGACGGTCTCCTGCTCGCCGATTGCGGTCGCATAGGTCAGCGGAGCCGGTTCGGGTTTGGAGGTCTGGAGTGTGAGGGCGGCGGCGCCGATGATGATGATGGCCGCGGCTGCCGCAGCCAGCCCCAAGAAAGCGGGTTTGCGGTCCCTGCCCGGGGTCTTTGTTTCGGGATTGTTCAGACCGGTCCGGTCGATGATGCCGATCGTAGATTCGATCTCATGATAGGCTTCAGCATTGCCCGGGTCCTTTTCCCAGTCGAGAAAGGCATCCCAAGTGTCGGGGCTGACGTCCGGGTCCTGCAGCTCGGTGTACCAGAGCGCGGCGGTCTCCCGCCGCTTGGCCTCGTCCTTTTGGTCCGTCATCGCCTTGCTCACTGCCCCTATGCCGGAGACCGCTTTGCGGTTCCGGAGAGGTTTTCGGCGATCTCGGCAATCGCCTCTGCGATATCCGTTTTGACGGTTGTCGGCGAGACTGACAAGAGCCGGGCGATCTCGTCATAGGTCAGGCCCTCAAAGCGGTGCAGCCGGAGCGCGTCGCGCTTGCGGGGCTTCATGGCGGCGATGGTTTGCTCGGCGATGGCGAGGCGTTCCCTGTCCATGACCATTTGCTCCGGAGTGGGCGTGCGCTGGCAGGCGAGCCGGTCTCCCAGCTCGCCGATCTCTTCCGACTGGCGGGCGTGGCGGATGCGGCCGGATTTGAGGTAATTGACACTGAGGTTGCGGACCGTGGTGAAGAGGAGCGCGCGGAGGTCCTCTGCCAGCTTGTCGGCATAGGCCCGGCGGACGGATAGAAAGGCGTCCTGAACGAGATCTTCGGCATCGGACGGGTTGGAGATCCTTGCCCGGCAGAAGCGGACGAGCTGGTCATATTGGTGGCGGAAGATGTGGTTGAGGGGGTCTGGGGCGTGGAGGGGGATTGGGGTTGGGGAGGATTTGGTGGCAGCGGCATCTCTGCTCTGCTCCAAATCGCTTGGGTTTCCAGGCATCATTGGAGAGTTCGCTTGACGTTTCGCTCGCCGAACACCTGCCAGTTGGGAATTGAACTCAGACATTTATCAAATGCACAATCGCCGTATCCGTATTGAGCTAATTCAGCCATTCATTCCGCTTACGGAACACAGGGAATTGAAGTCATTCCTTGACTGGCAAGTACCGTGGGTTGCCAACCATGCAGATGTACAGCGAGTTGCGAGCAAACCCCATTATGCAAACAACTAGTACCGGATTTCTACTTAAGAGAACCTCTAGTTCTCATTTCTGAGAATGTAAAGTTCTCATTTCTCGAAATGCACGCCCGATTTCATCCACCTAGCTGCAGGAGCTAGGCGATGGAACTTCAGAAAATCTTCGGTGCAAACGTCCGCCATTATCGGCGCGCGATTCGGTGGACTCTCGAACAACTTGCTTCTGAAGTAGGTGTGTCCAGAGAGACGATTGGCAAAATTGAACGCGGTGTGTCTGCACCTCTTTTCGAAACGGTCGAGAAAATCGCAGAAGCACTGGGTGTACCAGCACAAGTTCTTTTCGGAGCTGCGCCATTTCCACCAGGTGACCGAGGTGAGCTGTTGAGCGATATTAATTCCATTCTCGCCAATATGAATGACCGCCAACTAGCCGCCGCTCGCAAAATGCTGAATGCGCTCAAGTCCAGTTGAAAATACGATCAGCGTCCGCTCACGCCAGATGAAACACGCTGCGAAACCACAAGGCTGGTTTGGAATCAAACTGACTAATTCTCACCCGACATCGCCTTGAGGACCCGAGCCATCTGACGGAGGGTTTCCTTGGAGCTGGCCCGGTCGATCCACATCTGGCATTCGCGGCGGGCGGTTTCGAGCGGGGTCTTTTTTGATCGCTTCAGGTCACGTGTTCCGATGAAGAGGTCCTCGATACCGACATTGAGGACTTCGCTGATGGCGAGGACCATGGAGGCGCTGATGCGGCTGTCTCCGGTTTCGTATTTCTGGATCTGTTGCTGGCTGACGCCCAGCTGGTCTGCGAGCTCGTTCAGCGTCATGTGCATGTCTTTCCGGTTGCGTCGGACAGTCCGTCCGACCTGCTTGTCGACCTCTGTCGGTGACCTTGAACTTTTCCGGGGCACCGTCTGTCGTTTCCTTGTCATTCCTCCACCTCTTTTTGACATCAGTATTGCCAACAAGTTGAAAACAAGGATAGGGGCGGAATCGTCGGAAATTGCTTCTGTCCGGGGGACAGATGCAGAAAGTCTGTTTGGCTCAGGGAAGACGGGCTCTTCCCGTCTCAAAACCAAGTTTCTCTTTTTGGTTGTTTTTGGAATCCATCTTGCAGGGAGTTTTGCAAGGGGGATGAAGCCATGTCGAAATGCCCTGTTTTGTTACAATCTGTGCTCGACCGCTATGATTACACACGGACGCTGTCACGGAGCCGCTGGGCCTGGGAGTTCCTCCGGCGTAATCAGGACTTTCTGGAAGAAGCCGCCTTGCACGGGGCAGACAAAGTATCGGTCCGGACCGCCTGCCATGGCATCACCCTGATCCGCCCGCGAATAGACCAGATGGCGGCGGAGCGCTGGGGGCTCGCCTTCTTCCCGGACCCGCGCCATGACGGATATGCGGCTCACGCCTTCTGGTCATCGGCGCTGTTTCCGCGGCAGGTAAAGGTCCAGGTCAGTCCGGCCGATTCTGAGGCGACCTGCCCGATCTATGAGAAGACGGTGAAACAGTGCGAAATCGTCCACCTGGTCGACACCGCCGGACGCGAGCACTTACTGGTCAAGGGCAACGGACACGTTGTGCAGGTCCAGTGCCGGGGCATGTCGATGCTGTCTCCTGAACCGGTCCGGCTCGGCTTCCTGATACGGGGCACCGCGAATTTCGCCTCACGCTGGCGCATGCTGGACGAGGCGCAGCGTGTGTACGGAGCCGGTCAGGACGCATCCGTTCCGTGGAGCCGGACAAGTCTTGCCCTGCGCAATGCGCTGGTCGCGCATGATTGCGAGATCGCTGGTCTCTCCGTCCGCGAGACCGCCGAGATCATCTATGGCAAGGCGCGGGCGGATGAAGCCTGGGCCGGCCCCGGTCGGTCGATGAAGGATGAAATCCGACGCGCACGCGCCCGTGGACGGGATCTTGTATCAGGCGGTTACAGGACGCTCCTTGCCTGACACGCTTCAGAACAAGTCGCCTTGCGCCGGCTTCGCGACGGGGTTTTTCCGGCGGCTTTCCGGCGCCATCAACCAGGCGCCTTCATCTTCATACGGATAGAGGCAGGCTCGAAGTTCTTCCAGGCTCGCGCCGGTCTGCCCCAGCCAGACGGCAAGGTTTTCCTCCTGCAGCACGGCTGGCATGCGCTGGTCCGGATCCCCGGTGACAAATTTGGAGAGACCCTTATTGGCCTTGGTTGTGCACATCGCGAATTCCGCGACTTCTCCTTCCGGGGACTGAACCATTCTGTATATGACGGCGATCGCCAGGCGCGATCCATCCTTCGGCCGGATCGTCCACTGGACGGTTCTCGTGTTCCCGGTTGGCGTGCCCCGGTCCGGCTTGAAGGTTGGCACTTCTTCGCCCTCATTGAAGCTGATGACGATCAGCACGCCGCGGCGCGCTTCGAAATGCGGTCTCCAGAGGCGCGAGGTGAGCAGCTTGTCGTCGCGCGCATGAATGTGGTCGGGATAGGCGCGTCCCTGTCTTTGCTTCGTGAAGCCCCATCGCATGGGCGTCATGGTCTGTTGTCCGGCTTCATTGAGGTGCATGACGGGCGCGCGCCGCATGGGCGTTGCGACCTCCTCCGACGCGTTGCTGGGACGCGCTGTAAGGGGCTCGGAAAAACTAACGACTTCTGCCCAGGTCGCCATGTAAGAGAACTTGCCGCACATGGCCTCATGCGTGGCCCTTTTCTGAAGAATGCTCAACCACCCTGGCTTCGTACCGGCCTGTCAGGCACCAGCATCGCAGCCTCTCCCCGGCCCGCTCACGCGAGGCTGTCCAGTCGGCGAGAGCCCTCTAGGTCCATATGGCATCTGACTGGCCCGGCTCGTCTCCGGTCACCGGCCCGCCCGGTCGGACGGACCGGCGCTGCGGGGGCTCGCCGGCCGGGGCCGCACCGCGCGCTTCCCACTGGCCTTGCGGCCAGAGGGGTCACGGGGGCGTGGCATGGGCCTGGCTTTAAGAGGCTTTCCGGGCAGACGCCTCTGGTGGCGACTTCAGCCATTTGCCGTAAACGGTGACCTGCTGGCGCTTGAAGCCAAGGGCTTCATAGAATTTCGCAGCTTTCTCGTTGCCGTCGCGCACCATGAGTTCGAGTTTCGGGGCCCCGCGCGAAGCGAGCCAGAGTCCCGCTTCTTCCATCAGTTCGCGGCCTGCTCCGTGTCCCTGGTGCGCCGGATCGACCGCGAGATAGTAAACCCATCCGCGATGGCCATCATGCCCTGCCATGACGCTGCCGGTCAGCTGGTCTCCGCAATAGCCGACCAGGATGGTCGCTTCCCGGGCTGCGACAGCCCGGTCGATGTCGTCGTTCGGGTCGTTCCAGGGCCGGGTCAGCCCGCAGGCCTCCCAGAGCGCGGTCAGCGCACGCCGGTCGGCTTCGCGGAAATCTCTTACATGCATCGTCATGACGGCTCGAAACTGTAGGATTCGGCGGACCGATACCAGCCCCAGCGGTCAGGCCGCCGAAACGGCTTGCCTCAGAGGTTCAGAATCGCCAGCCGGAACCGCACGCGGCCTGCAATGCTGTGGATCGGCCCGTCAGGCAGGCTCGGCGTGCGACCAGCCAGCCGCCAAGCGAGCCTTGTGTATCAAATCCCCCGCCATGTGTCGGCTCCGGACAAGATCAGACCTCGCATCAGATATTGATACGCGTTTGCGTATAAAACACATTTATACGCAAACGCGTATATAGCGAGCGAACAGACTTTTCCGTATATTTCAGGATCTGATGGGCTGCAAATTTCGCGCGGGACCGCACACTCCACATTCGCAGCACGTGCCTGATCAGTGTCAGGCGGCTTCGACTCTTCCTTCCCGGCAGGAAATCAGCGTTTCAGCTGCCGCGTTCAGAACCAAGGCTTCGTCTTGAGGAGGGATCGCCGAAATCTCGATCCGGCCCTCATGAAGGTGGATGTTCAGAGCGGGAAAGGCCTGCCTCAGCTGGATAGCCGCATCATGGGCGGCCCGACTCTGTTCGAAACCGAATGGGAACCAGACAGACATGTTCTGTCCTCCAATCAGGAATACTCCGAATTCGGTGGGATAGAATCTCCGATTCGATCTGGCCAGCAAGCGGTCTTTGAGATGGACGTCCCAGAGCGGATTTCACGCCTTCCACACTCGCAGCGTCTGCGCGATACAAGTCAGCGTCGCAGATTGGTGCCAGCTACGGCCTGTGAAGGACAATCGAATAACTGGTACTGCGACCGCCCCCTTCATCCTGCTGGAGCATCCCTTTTTCGATCAGGTCCTTGATATCGCGTGACGCCGTATCCTGGGAAACCTTGGTCAGTTTCGCCCATTTCGAACTCGTCAGCTTGCCTTCGAAGCCGTCAATCAGGCGATTGAGAACATCCGTCTGGCGATCATTCAGCGGCTTGTCGCGATGACGCTCCCAGAAATCCGCTTTTGCCAGAACGCCCGCGAGTAGCGTCTCGGCGTGATCGAACGCCTCATTCAGGCAGGCGAGGAACCAAAGCAGCCATGCAGTGATGTCGAGATCACCTTTCTGGGTGCTTTCGAGGATCTCATAATAGGCATTTCGCTGGGCGCGGATTTGCGCTGACATGCTGTAGAAGCGCTGTGGGCTGTTTTCCGCGCGAGCCAGTTGCATGTCCGCAATGGCGCGCGCCATGCGTCCGTTTCCGTCCTCGAACGGATGAAGGGTGACAAACCAGAGATGGGCCATGCCCGCCTTGATGACCGGGTCGATACCATCCTTCTGATCGAACCACCCCAGGAACGTTTTCATTTCACCTGCCAGTTTCGCGGCAGCCGGCGCCTCATAGTGAATTTGTTCACGGCCAATCGGTCCCGAGACAACCTGCATGGCGCCCTCGGCATCGTCGCGCCAGGCGCCGACGCGGATCTTGCGCATACCGCTATATCCCGTTGGGAACAAAGCGGCGTGCCAGCCGAACAGCCGCGCCTCCGTCAGGGGCTCGTTATACTGGCCGGTTGCGTCCAGCAGCATTTCGACAACGCCATCGACATGCCTGTCCGAAGGGACAAGCCCCGCGATATCCATGCCAAGCCGGCGGGCGATGGACGAGCGGACCTGGTCGCGATCGAGAACCTCTCCTTCGATGTCACTGGATTTGATGACATCTTCGGTGAGCGTCTGCAGGGCCGCCTCGCTTCTCAGATGGAACCCCAGTCCCTCCATCCGGCCGATCAAACGCCCTTGCCTCCGGCTGACGGCTGCGAGCGGGGTTGCAACTGCGCTCCTGTCCCAATGGAAGTTTGGCCAGGCATCTAGCTCATGAATATACACACCATATTCTCCGCACTATACGCGGGGAATATGGCCGTTATTCTCCGCATCGTCAAGCATATTCTCCGCATCTTTTGCGGATTTTACACCGGATATTCTCCGCATCCGTCGACATCGAGGCAGGCCAGCTCCTTTCGACAGGGCAGGATGACGCCGACATGCGCCCCCTGGATGATGTCCAGGCTGCATTGGTGCGTGACCCGCGCGAAAAGTTTCACAAGGTCCTGCCAGCTTCATCACACGTTCAAATACCCTCGCACGGCGGGTGTGGGCGGACGGCACGTCTGGCCGGGCGCGCCGCCCGCGCAAGGCGACGGGATGGGTGTGACCAAGAGCGTATGAAGGTCTCCTACCTTTCCGCCTTGCGCGCACCGCTTGTCCGCCCGGCCTGACGGCCTTTTCCGCCGCCCACCCCCGCCTGTCGCGGGCAGGACGCGGCTGAAGAAGGAGACCCGACATGCCCTGCAACACCGCTACCCCTGCACCTCTTGGAACAGCTTCCGCACTCCCATCTGAAGATGCCCCCCGCATCTATGTCGCCTGCCTTGCGGCCTACAATAATGGCTGCCTGCATGGGCGCTGGATCGAGGCGACCACGCCTGACGACATCATGGGCCAGGTACGCGCCATGCTGGCGGCGTCGCCTCTGCCCGGCGCAGAAGAATGGGCGATCCATGGTGCGACCAGAAAGT
>NZ_AWFE01000098.1:0-8073 GCF_003263315.1 Hyphomonas sp. GM-8P | reverse complement strand
AATCGAACTCTCGTCGTCAGCTTGGGAAGCTGCTGCTCTACCATTGAGCTACACCCGCGCGCCGAAAGGTATTTGAGCCCGTTTTGGACCCGGCGCAAGAGGGCTGGGCATGCCGCTGGCGCCCGGGGCCGGAAGCGGATAGAAGGCGGGCCATGAACGGATTTCTAGCAGTCGCGGCAGGCGGCGCCCTTGGCGCAGCCATGCGCCATGGAGTGGGCCAGTTTACTGTGCGCCACATGCCTGATCATTGGCCGTATGGCACCTTTGCCGTGAACATTATCGGCAGCTTTTTCATGGGGTTTCTGATCAGCTGGCTTGCGTTTCGCGGGCAGGGCGGCCCGCAGGAGCTCCGGCTGTTCCTGGCGACTGGACTGCTGGGCGGATTCACCACCTTTTCTGCCTTCTCGCTTGAAGTTGCCAATTTTGTCCGCGCTGGCGACATGTCCCGTGCGGTCGCCTATGCGGCCTTGTCTGTCGCGTTGGGTCTCGTCGCGCTTTTCATCGGCCTCTGGCTGGCCCGGAAGGTGTTTGCATGAGCGGACAGATCGTCACCGAAACCGTCACCTCCAAGGAGGAAGGCACGCGTCTTGATCGCTGGATCAAGCGCCGCGTGCAGCTGACTCAGGGCCAGGTAGAGAAGATGCTCCGTACCGGGCAGATCCGCGTGGATGGCGCGCGGGCGAAGTCCAACACCCGCCTTTCCGCCGGCATGCAGGTTCGGCTACCGATCCTGAGCACCGATGAGGCACGCCCGGCGCCTGACAAGACGGCGAAACTGTCAAAGGAAGACCGTGACTTTCTGCGTGAAATCACGCTCTACGAAGACGACGACATGATTGCCCTCAACAAGCCCGCCGGTCTCGCTGTGCAGGGCGGTTCCGGGCAGGGCAAGCACATTGACGGCATGCTAGCGTCTCTGAGCGATGGCACGCACCGGCCGGTGCTGGTCCACCGGCTGGACAAGGATACGTCCGGCGTTCTTCTGGTGGCGAAACATCCGGCGTCTGCTGCGCGGCTCGCCGAACTCTTCCGCAGCCGCGACATGGACAAGGTCTACTGGGCTGTCACCGTCGCTGTGCCGAACCCGCCATTCGGACAGATCCGTTGCTGGATGGTGAAGGGCGTGCCTGACGAGCATGAAGAGGACGGATACCGCGTTGTGAACCCGAAGACGCGCGGACGCCGGGACTCCGATCGCGAACGCATGTTCCGCTCCGCCCAGGGCGTGGAAGGCGCGCGCCATTCCATTACCGATTATGCGGTGATCTCGACGGCTGGTCAGCGCGCGGCGTGGGTTGCTTTGAAACCCCTGACCGGGCGCATGCACCAGCTGCGTTTCCACATGCTGGAAATGAACACTTCGATCCTGGGCGATTTCAAATACCAGTGCCGCCGGGAGGTTCCGCAGGGGCTCGCGCCGGGGCTGCACCTGCACGCGCGTGCGTTGATCATTCCTCGCCCCAACGCCAAGCCGCTTCAGATCGTTGCGCCTTTGCCGCCTCACATGAAGCAGACGTTCGAGGCGCTCGGCTTCCTTGAGCAGGAAGCGGGCAAGGATCCGCTCGCGCCCTTTGTCTGATGTCTGGAAGCCATGACTGACCTGCGCCTTGCCATCTGGGATGTCGACGGAACGCTGGTCGACAGCCGTGAGACGATCCACAATGTGATGGTGGAAGCCTTCCGGCAGTCCGGTTTAGTGCCCCCGGAATATGACGATACACGCCGGATCGTCGGTCTTAGTCTGCACGAAGCATGCGCCCAGCTGGCGCCGGGTGCCTCGGTGGATGAGATCGAGCGGCTCGTCACGGACTACCGGAATACGTGGGTACGCGCCCGCGCCCGTCCGGATTTTAAGCAGCCGCTCTATGATGGCGCGCTCGAAACGCTGGAAGCCCTGCGCGATGAAGGCTGGCTGATCGCCATGGCGACGGGCAAGACACGGGCAGGCATCGCAAGCCTGTTCAAACTGCACCAGCTGGAACATTTCTTCGACACGATCTGGTGCGCCGATGACGGTCCGGGCAAACCTCATCCCCATATGGTGCTGCAGGCGATGGATGCGCTCGGAATGGAGCCAGACGCGAGCCTGATGATCGGGGATGCCATCCACGATATCGCCATGGGCCGCGCCGCTGGCGTTCGGTCGCTTGGCGTCAGCTGGGGATTCGGGGCCGCCCACGAGCTGGAAGAGGCCGGTGCACATGAGGTGCACCATGAATTCCGCACACTACGCGAGAGCGTCATGAATTTCAGGTCCGTTGCCGCAGGGGGACAGCAAGGGGCGTAGTTGTCTCTTGGAAACAAGGCCTGCGCGGCGTACATGCGCACCCATGACGAATACTCCTTCTCACAAGCCCAAGCGCTTCTATAAAGACGCCGCTGCCGAGCAGATGCCCGGTGGCTGGACCGTTGCCCTCGACGGGCGCACCATTAAGACGCCCGCCCGCGCAGCGCTTTGCCTGCCCAGCCAGCGCCTCGCCCGGGCCATTGCCGCCGAGTGGAATGAACAAGGCGACATTATCGACCTTGCCGCCATGCACCTGACGCGCCTGGCCAATGTCGCCATCGACCGTACGCCTGAAGCGCGTGAGGAAATGGCCGACGAACTTGCTCGGTATTGCGAGACCGACCTGCTGTGCCACATCGCGGAAGGCCCCGAAGAACTGGTCGAACGCGAGGAAGCCTATTGGCGCCCGGTGCGCGAATGGGCGGGTCAGGAACTCGATATTCTTCTAGTGCCTGTTGAAGGCCTGCTGGCATCACCACAGCCCGATGCCTCATTGGAGGCCGCGCGCCAGGTCGCGCTGGAGATGGATGATTTCCGTCTCACCGGAACACTCTTCGGCTGTGGCCTGTTCAGCTCGGCCTTGCTGGCTCTGGCTGTTGCCGAAGGCCAGCTCTCGGCAGCCGACGCGTTTGAAGTGTCCCGCGTCGATGAGGCTTGGCAGATCGAGCAGTGGGGGGAAGACGAAGAAGCGAAAGCCGCCACCGAAGCCCGTCGCAAGGAAGCCCGCGCGCTGGAAGCATGGATGCGAGGGCTCCGCTGAGCCACAAAAAGAATGAATTAAACTGCATGGGAGGAAAACATGGCGGAGAATGGTTACGTAGACAGCAAGGTGATCGTCGTGACTGGGGGCGGCGGTGGCTTCGGGCGCCTGATTTCTCAACAAGCCGGTGAACGCGGTGCGCGCATGGTCTGCGCGGATATCAATATTGAGGCGGCCGAGGAAACGGCCGAGTTGGTCCGTTCCGCTGGTGGAGAAGCTGTTGCGGTCAAAGCAGATGTGACGTCTGCGGAGGATATGGTAGCTCTGGCAGAGAAGGCGGTAGAAACCTTCGGCCAGATTGATGTGATGATCAACAATGCCGGGATCATGCCACTCGCTTTCTTCGCCGATCACAAGGAGGCGATGGGCGCCTGGCATCGTTGCATCGATATCAACTTCCGGGGTGTGCTGAACGGCATGGTGGCCGTGCACGACCAGATGCTGTCGCAGGGGCGCGGGCACATCATCAATATCTCGTCGATCTACGGGAATTTTCCGGTCGTGGGCGCCGGTGTCTATGGCGCGACAAAAGCGGCGGTCAATTTCCTCTCGGAATCGATGCGCATGGAGTCACGCGGGCGGATCAAGGTCACGATTGTGAAACCGACGGGGGTGCCCGGTACCGGTCTTGGTGCGGGCGTCATCAATACCGAAGCTGTCATCGGAATTGTGGGCCAGAATATGGTCGAATTCAGTACGGCTCTGGGTGCATTGCGTGAAGGCAAACTCGACAGACTGGCGCTCGACCCGGAAAACATCGACTATCTCGTCCTCGATCCGGCCTTCATCGCGCGCGAAGTCCTGCACGCGATTGATCAGCCGTGGGGCGTATCAGTTGGCGAGGTCACCGTCCGCGCTTCCGGCGATCACTACGTGCTCTGAGCGTCCGGTTATACGATGTTCTGGGCTAGATTGGCGGCCGTGAAATTGCCGAGGTTCGGCAGCGCAGCCGCCAGTTCATTATCATTCAATCCGAACCACCGGCCCAGGGGTTCCGCAAACTGTTCAACGGATGTCGTCGGGATCAGGCGGCCATTGTCGGAATCCTGCACATGCCCGAGCTCCATAGGTGGAACTTCGCCATAGATGTTCTGGCCTTGCACCGCACCGCCGACGACCATGTGATGTGAGCCCCAACCATGATCCGTTCCGTCGCCATTCGCCGATAGCGTACGCCCGAATTCGGAGGCAGTGAATGTTGTCACGCTGTTTGCGATACCAAGCTCCTGCATGGCTGTGTGGAATGCTGTGATTGAAGCAGAGACATCCGAGAGTCGCGCAGGGAGATCGGCTGACTGACTCGAGTGTGTGTCAAATCCGCCTATGCCTGCATAGAATACCTGTCGGCGTACGGACAAACTATCCCGGATGGCGATCGTATTCGCAATGGAGCGTAGCTGCGCGCCCAGATAAGATCGCGGAAACTGTGTTGAAATTGGAATGAGGTTCGCGACCGCCTGATTGTAGGATTCGTTGAGCACCACGGACTTGTCCGCAATCTGGGCGATGTCGCGTCCGATCAGGTTGCTTCCATTGAATTCTGCAGCTGTGAAGTGGCGGCGCAACAGATTTGAAATGCCGTCGTCATTGTACTCTGACAGCAGGTAGATTTCTGGCGCGCCATCGAGACCGATCTGGTAGGGCAGCACGTCCTGTCCGGTCAGGAACAACTCGTTCCCCACTGATGTGATCGTGCTGAATTCCCGGTTGATGTTTGCTCCGGATGCGACAGCTGCATCTGCGAAGCGGCCGCCCCATCCGAACTGGGCGCCCTCGGGTGCGCTGGCTGACCAGGTAGACTGCTGATCATTATGCGAGAAAAGCTGCTTGGGTACGGGCACCGACCCATCTCGCCATTGCGTTTTGTTCAATGGCCTTATCAATGGCCCGGTGTTGGCGACAAAGGCCATATCACCCGACTGAAACAGGCCTTGCAGCCCACTCATTTCTGGCGGCATGGCAAATTGACGTCCGCCGAGGTCTGCAGAATTTGCTGGCGTGAGTGGCAGCAGGCTGCTGCGGTCACGGCTTGCACCATAACTTGCGAGCAATGAAGATCTGATGTTCCGGAACTGGTCATATGATGTCTGGTCATAAGGCAGCAGCACATCGTGCGTATCACACCCACCCCACATGAAAACACAGACCAGTGCTTTGTAATCCGTGACCTCTGCTGCATTTGCCGCCTGAAACCCGCGCATCGCGCTTCCGAGGGTCGTCAGCGTTGCTGTGCTCAGCGCGCCAGCGCCGATGCCTTTGAGGAGATGTCTCCGGGAAATACTCATATCCATCACCTAACGTTGCACGAGATATTCTGGGGACGTCATAACCATCAGGACGGCTGTGCCGATCCGCTCTAGCGGTCCGTCATACCGGTAAATGTTCTCATTCGTCAGCGGTATGGCGTCGATTGCCTGTACGATGTTATTCTTGGTTGCATCAGTAAGTTGGCTTGATGCGAGCAATGTATCGAGATGATCGACAAGCGCAGCGGGGTCGTTCGCAAGCGCACGCTCTTCTGTGTAGTCTGGAATGAAGCTGGTGCTATGCGCTTGATTCCCTTGAAGGGCTTTCGCAAAAGTGAAGTGCGCCATGAAGTTGGCGTAGCCGACGAGCGTGGAGCTGTTTGTGATTTGAAGTTCCGGAACGGTCATTCCGGCGGCGCCGGACTCGCTGCCTGGAGGAACATATCCCGGGCGATAAAAGTTGAACACAGATGCGGCCTGATACGGAATCTGGCCAAGCGTCATGTCTGTCGTTTCGTCGTACGGATTGAACGAATCTTCAGGGGTAACGGCTGAGGCATCAAAAGCGCGAGCCCATTGGGCGAACCGGATCGCAGGCTCCCGGACTTTTCCGAATGTATCAAACGCCAGCATCTCATCGGACCTGGCTTCGGCGTCCATGAGAATTGCTGCGACCATCGCCTCCATCGAGCCGCGACGCCCATCACCAACACTCGTGCCGTCCGGAAGCGTATACTGGCCCGTCTCAAATGCTGTCGCGACGCGTCCCACATAGGCAGGTGAAGGGTTGCTGGTGACAAGTCGCTGGATCATCTGGCGGCTGAGGAATGGGCCCATGTTGGGATGCTGGAACAACGTATCCAGAGCAATTTTTATGCTCTCTTCTCCGCTTGTCCCGGCGGGGATGGTCGTGCCGAGGAAGGTTTTTTCCGAAGAAGAGTGATAGGCCGGATACACGACGAGTGGCCGCGCCTCATACGCCTGTGGAATCCCTGTGTTGTATTGATCGAAGTCGCCTGTGTCCGGAGCCAGTCCCGTGAAGACCTTCGCCAGTCCGGAAACATCGTCATTGTCGAAGGTTGGAATGGGTTGACCATCTGCGCCGAGCTTGAGGGTGCCATCATGATTCAATTCGTTCAGGCCGATGGTGAACAATTGCATGATTTCCCGCGCATAGTTCTCATCAGGCATTCGGTGCGAATAGGGATCTTCCTTCTGGTTTCTGAAGTAGGTCAGATAATACGCCATGGCCGGAGAATAGGTGATTTCCTCCAGCAGCTCCCTGTAGTTGCCGAATGCGTTGCGGGTCAGAATGTCCTGATAATAGGCGACCGTAATCGGACGCCGGAAAGTCGAGCTTGAGGAGTCATGATGCGAAACAACGATGATTTGCGACAAAGCGAAGGTGACGCGCTGGCGAAGCTGATCGTCACCTGTAATGGCGTTGATCCAGAATGAGTGCGTGGGGCCTTCCGCACCTCTGTCATTGACCAGGCCTTCATCTCCTCTTGAGCCTGGTACCTCCAGAAAATTCGTCACCCAGGCCACATTGAGGCTCGCCGGTTTGGCGAATTCATTGACCAGCCACTGCGAGGCGCTCGTGCCCGTGAATGTGTCCAGATCTTCCGTTGTCGGGCCAAATGTCGCCTGCGTCAGAAAGCGGGATGTGCTTTCCGGTGTCGAGAATCCGGAATCTCCCTGGGTCGCGGGCGGCGGGGGAGGCGGAGGAGATGCCGGCGGCGGGGACGGGGGCGGTGGAGACACCGGAGTCGCAATATCGCCGCCACTACTCGTGCCGCTTCCGCCACCTCCACCGCATGCAGTCATCAGTACCGCGAGAGAAACAGCCGTAATTTTCCAGGCCGATGATTTGTTCATGGCTCCACCATCCGTTCTGGATTGTCGGTTTATTCAACCGAATGCCTGTGTCACGGAGTTTCGTCACCTTAAAAAACGGAATGGTTCATAAAATAGCAGCTATATGCCCGTTGAGGGCGGTCACTTTCCCCTGACAGGCGAATTGTGTTCGTTTTGGGGCCGAAATAAACGGGGTTTCAACAAAATCGTCCGACAACGGGAAATGAACGCTGATTTCAGCATCGGTTCCGGTACGGCATGTTTTTCTGCAGGCATGATGAAACACGTCATGACTTCCGGAGCGGCCGCCGTTGCCTTTGCTGCGTCAGCCCTCATCGCTCTCCCGGCCTCGGCGGACAGTCCGCCGGTTCGAGCGTCAGTCGCCACCGACTTTGAAAAAAATTCCGCTCTCTTCATCGAGGTCGGGCATGGCGGCTATGATTATCGTCCGGCTGCGTACAGCTATCGCGGAGCGACGCGCGGGTATGCGCCAAATTATCGTGACCGGATGAGCCGCGAAGCGATCCAGGTTTGCCGGAGAGGCATCAGACAGGAAGCCCACAGGATGGGATTCCGAGATGTCGATTTCGACAGCCGTGCCTGGGCTCAGCCATTTGGCCGGCGTGGATACACCGTCCGCTTCCGTGAAGTGGAGTTCGAGGGCCGCCGGCACGACTTCGAAAGAAGTGTCAGCTGTACCGTCCGTCATGGCCGGGTGACGGACATTCAGGGAGTTCCGCACCGACGTGGCGGGCCTCGCTATGATGAGCGCAGGAGCCTCTGGTAGAGACCTATATTTTCCTCCGCCAGAATAGTGGAGTTTTGCGCGACGCCCCGGACCGAACATCCGGGGCGGTTTTTTAGGGGTGAGCGGCGATCTGACGGTCTTGAGGTGAGGAAACGCGGGGGGGGGGGGCTCGCAA
>NZ_AWFE01000097.1:0-9185 GCF_003263315.1 Hyphomonas sp. GM-8P | reverse complement strand
AGCTGGCGGGTTTACGACAGCACTACCGGGTTCGCTTCTGATTCCCTTGCATCCGCATGTATCGCTTTGCATCCGCTTGCGCCCTGTCTGTCCCGGGCCACGAAAACGGGGATGGCGACGCCATCCAGGTCTGTTTGTTTTACGGGACCGAAATACCGGCCATCAAGCGACGCCGGATGCGGCGTCAGCAGGAAAAGCTCATCGCTTTCAAGCCGGACACAGCCATCCCACACAGGCAGGTTTCGGCCACTGGAATCGACAATCAGCGCTTCCGCCACAACTTCATCATTGATCAGAATGTCGCGTCCGGTCCGGCAGATTTCATCGCCGGGACCCCCGGCAATCTGTTTCAATAACGGCCAGTCTTCGCCAACAAATTCATGCTCCTGCGCCCAGTTCGCTTGCACGCTCTGGCTGGAGACGACGACCCATCGGCCAGGGGTGAAGGGCGCGTCGCTCAGCCAGTAAAGCCCTGTCGGTGCGCTCGCGGTCCGGTTCCAGATCAAGCGATCTGCGGGGTCGAGAACCAGACCGAAAAAGACAAGACCGGCGCTAAATCCTGTCATCCAAAGCGTGCGCTTTTTCATTCCGGCTTCTGCAGGCGTTCGGATGTGGACGCATAGGAATTGCGCTCTGACCAGCGGATGAGATCGGGTTTCGGATAGAAGACCCGCGCGCCATGTTTGCGGTAAATCGGCCCGCGTCCCTCGCAGCGATAATGGTCAAGCGTTGAGCGTTTCAGCCTCAGAAATTCTGCCGCTTCCTCGACACTCAAAAGCTCCGGCCAGCCATCGTTTCGGCGATCATTTCGTCTGTTTTTCGTCATTGTACACAGTGTCCTTTCATCACTTTTGAGACGAAAGGATTGGCGGAGATTGCGGGATTTTGCAGAGGGAAAATGGATCACATGAATTTTCCCCCGACGTTTTAACCAAGGAAAAAGCATAAAAAAACCGCCCCGGAGAAAGCCTCCGGGGCGGCGTTATGGTTGGTGTTTCGGCGTCTAGCCCTGCGGGTTCCAGAGGATGACGTGGCGGCCATCCTTATCCTTGACCGGGGCGAGGTTCGCATAGATTTTGCGCGGGCCGATCATCGGGTCTGCGAGGGTGAGCGAGACATATTCGCGGCCCGAAGACTTCGCGGTGCGGACCCAGCCGCCGCCAATATCGGAGCCTTTCTCTCCGGCATAGACCCTGAAATCGGGCTGTTTGTCGGCGGTCTTTTCGTCATTTTTGATGATGCGGATCGGCGTGTTGAGGCTCATCATGGCAAGTGCGCCTTCAAAGCCTGTGTCTGTTTCGCTGACATATCCAAGTGCGTTAGCCATTTTCATATCTCCTTTTGGCTTCGTGTCGCGGGCGCCCCGATGGCTCCGTTGACGCTGACCTAAAGGGACGGCGGGCGGCAGGTCTGAACCGCGAAGCGGGCGCAGCAAAGCGGAGCACCGCCCGGTGGCGGAAATTTGATTCGCGGTGAATGCGCGTTCGGTCTTCTTCAGACCGAACAGCAGAGGAAATTTCTGGCGATGGGCGGTTTCATGGCCCGCAGGCGGTCGTCCAGGTCAGGCAAGGAAACGGGGCCGCTCGGGGCGTCCTTCGTGCAATGCCAGAGGTGTTTGCAACTGGCAGGCACGCCAATATGTCAGGAACAAACAGGGCAGTTGGTAAGGAAACCACCCATGTCGTTTCGCGAGCTTGCTTCCGCGCCACCAACAGGAAAAGACCGCCCGGCAAAACTGCCGGACGGTCCCGAACCATGCCGCTTACGGGAGGCGTGTCAGGCGGCGATGGCTGTCTTTGCTTCCGGGGTTTCGAGCGAAGCCCTGTCCTCGCTGTCCTCGAACAGACCCCTGACGGCCTCCCACGCTTCGGCGGGCGGGCATGGCGCGCCGTCAAGATAAGAGGATGGCGACTGCCGCATCCAGCGGGGCCGCCAGTCCGGGTCGGGGTCGCATCCATGCCCGGCGATGCGGTTGCGGATGACGGATTTCTGCGCCTTTCCGGTATCGGTCAGGACAGACCGGGCCGTGGATGGCGAGGCGATTTCAGCGACCACTTCATTGATGACGCGCTTGTCGCGCAGCAAGTAAAAGAACGCCTCATCGGGCGACCACAGCGCGGCAAAATCCGTGTCCGTCACATGTGCGGCGGCTTCGACGGCGGGCGAACCTGCCTGCAGGGTTTCGCCCATTGCGACGGCGAGAACATGCAGCACCTCTTCATCACTGAGCGCCAGAAGCCGGGCGAAGGTCTCGCAAGGGTCGGCGGGAAAAGCATTCTCCGCCACCAGCGAACCGTCTTGGTCATCCTGCCCAATCAGCGCCTTGGCCTTGGCGCGGTGCGCGGCGAACTTCACTTCCCCTGCCGAAGCCGCGAGGCTTTCCGCGGTCGCTTCCTTCCGTGTGCGCTGCTGCTCAACGTCCAGCCGCCAGTTATCCGAGCGGGTGACAAGATGGGCGACGGCGAGGCGCAGCGCGACGCCGGGCGCATCGCACAGACTCGCCCTGACGGCGGCGTGACGGTGCAGCGCGACATATTCCGCCAAGGGACCGGACATTTCCGGTTTTGGGGCGGGCTTGCCGTTCTCGCCATCGCCGCCCCGGCCAAGGATACGCTCGATTTTCTCGATGTCCTTTGATGGCAGATAGCCTTCATGGGCCGTGACAGAGCCGTCATGGCGGGTCTCGATATAGACCTTGCCGCCGTCTTTCCGGCTGCGCTTGCCATGCTCCCATGTCAGGAAGTGCGCGCCCCGTTCCAGCACGACGGTTTCGGCCCAGCCCTCATTCCGGTAGCGTTCGGCCATGTCGGCGATGGCCTCATTCTGGCAAGTCCAGAACAGGTCAGCGTCCCCGAAAATGGCAGTCTCGCCGAACAGGTCGGTCAGCACGGTCCCGTCATAGGCTTCCAAATCGAACAGCGCCTTGTCGGTGGTGATGCGGCCGCCGCCTGTGAGCCAGTCTTTCAACTGCTCGCCGCGCGGGGCGTATTCGTCTTCCGCGTTCAACAGGGTCAGCCAGTCTTCCTGCTGCTCTTTTGTGGCGAGCGTCAGGGCGTAAAGCGTCCGCTTGTCGATGATTTCGGCCCTGTAGAGCGCCTTGATATCATCGGTGAGCGCCGTCAGCGCCAGCACCCGGCGCACCATGAGTTCGGTGACGCCGAAGCGCTCTGCAATCACCGTGACGGTCTCGCCTTTTGAAGCAAGCCGGGCGAAGACGTCATATTGCAGAAACTCGTCGGCTGGAAGGTGGGTGGTGTTCTCGACAAGGGTCGCTTCCAGCGCGGCAATGTCATCGCCGGATTGCATAACGAGACAGGGCGCTTTCTGCGCCTTGCCTGTCTCCTTGGCGAGGCGTTTGAGGGCGAAGAAACGGCGGCGTCCGGCGACAACGCCATACTTGCTACCTTCCTTGCGGACCAGCATGGTCTGCAAGACGCCGCGCGACTTTATCGACGGATAGATGTCGGAAATGTCGGGCGCTTTGCGCCCGTGGCGCATATTGAGCCGGGACACTTTCATGTCGGTGATAGGGATATGTTTTAACTGCATGGCGTTGCCTCCTTCATGATGTGCAGTTGGTGGGATGCCCCGTGCGTCAGCGCACAGGGCGGTTTTCAAGCCAGAGGCGGTAGGCGCGATGCGCCGCCCCCTCGCTCTCGAAAATGTGGAAACAGCCGCAGACCAGCACGGCCCATGCGCCAATGTCTTCGGCGTCAAGCGATGCAAGCGCCGCGTCGAGTCGGCTGATGCGAAAGGGCGGATTCGTTCGGCAGACAAAATGTCCCCCGGACCTTTTGTTTATCTGCCTCACCATGGCGCCGCTTCCATCGCTGCGGCAGCGCTGCAGGGGTCCGGCGCGGCATAAGCGAGAATGTAATCAGCCGCCTTGGAAGCGAGCGACGCGGCGCGAAAAATGGCGCGCTTGTCCTCGCGCAATACTTCCAGCCAAGAACCGATGTAATCCGTATGCCGCACGGTCGGGGCGATGGACTGGTCCGCGCAGATGAACGCACTGGCGAGTTCCGCCACCAGTTCCTCGCGGGCGTAATCTTTGGTGCCGAATGCGCCTTTCAGGTCGCGGGCGAGGCGTTTCGGGTGCCCGGTCCAGTGGCCAAGCTCATGAAAGCAGGTGCGGTAATAATTGATCTGGTCAAAGAAAGCAGGCTGCGGCGGAACCTGAATGAAATCCCTGGACGGAACATAATAGGCGCGGTCGCCGCCAATCCTGAAATCCGCGCCCGTCGCTGTAATCAGCGCTTCGGCGCGGGGGATAATCTCGCGCTCCGGCAAGTCGGGCGCGTTGGCGGTCAGGTCTTCGGGCAGGCCGTCGCACTGGTCTGCATTGAACACGGTATAGCGTTTGAGAAACGGCACCGTGCCCGGCGACTCGCCCGTCTCGCGCACACGTTCCCGTTCGGCTTTCGGGGTGAAGCGGTCGGCATAAACAACCGTCGTGCCGCGCTCGCCTTTGCGAACACACCCGCCAAGTGACAGCGCCTGTTTGAAGGTCAGCCATGTCTGACAGGAACGGCTTTGCTCAATCGCCGCGCCCCATAAAAGCAGAATATTGATTCCGGAATAGCGCCTGCCCGTCGCGCCATTCTCGGGCAAGCCAAGCGGAGTAGCCCCCTCCACCCCGCCCCAAGGCTGCACCCAAGGCGCGCGCCCCTGTTCCAGTTCCGCGATGATGTTATCCGTGACCTCTGAATAAAGGTCTTTCCGCGTGTTTCGTTGTCTGCGGCGCTGCGCCATCTCTGCCTCCTCTGACCCCCGCTTTTTTCCCGCAAGGCGGGGGCGGTGAGAGGCCGCTGGCCAGATGGCGTCAGGCGTGAGCGGAAGGGGTCAGGTAGGAGGCCGCAGGCACATAGACGATCTTCAAGACGCCGCCCCCCTTCCGGGAGCGCCGCCATCTGGCATGCGCGCCTCCGCCCCCGCCTGAGAGGGAAAAAAGAAGCAAACATGCCGGCGCGCCAGCGCCGACCGAATCCTTCACAACACTGCTTAAAAACTGCGCCAGGGATGAAAGCCCGAAGGGCCGGGACGGCGCGCAGCGATGGCCTGGTTCACGCCAGCCCGGCCGGCGAAGGCCGGGGCGCCCTTTCCTTGGTCGAACAGCCGAACACCGCCCTTAGAAAAAACGCCGCGTTCGCTGCTTATAGGCGCAATACTCATCCCCATACTGGCGTTCCAGCCAGGGCTCTTCTATCCTCGGAGCGAGCCAGTACATCGCTGCCCATAAAGACAGCAGAAACGTTACGCGCAAATCGTTCAAGATGATCGCCCAGCCCAGCAGACCAAGCCAGGTCACGACATAGATCGGGTTCCGGCTGAAACGAAACCAGCCATCTGTCACCAGCCCCCGCGCTTCGCCGAAGGCATTGCGCCAGCCCATCTGGATTGAGATCCAGAAGGCAAGGCCAATACCCGTGACCGCCAGCACGCCGCCGACACCTTGCCGGGCCATGGCCCCCGCATCCTCCGCCGGCTCAAAAACGAGGATGGAGAGCGCAACAAGCGGGTATAGAAACAAACGAAAAAAGGCCCAGAACGTCCGGTATTGCCAGCTCCGTTTTTCCGGAGGCGGAAAAAACTGAAAATCGCGTCGGAACAGCGATACCGCACACAGCGAAAAGATCGCTGCCGCTCCGGACACTGACAATCCGAACGCCAGCCATTCCATCCATAGGGGTGTATTGAACACAGGCGCGCCTCCTAAATCCAGCGCCGCGTGCGGATACGGTAGGCGTCAAACGCTTCACCGAATCTCGCCTGCAGCGCGCGCTCTTCCGGTTTGATCTGAAACTCAGTCATCAGCCAGACAAAGAGAATTGGAGCTACGAAAGCGGACAAATTGCCCATCAGAAACGCGCCGCCTGTCAGAATGGCCGCCATGGCCAAATACATCGGATTGCGGCTGATGCGGTAAAGCCCTGTGGTGACCAGCGTGGCAGCCTCTTCAGGGGCGAGCGGATTGACGGTTGTGCGGGCGCGGATGAATGCGCCGAGCGCGAGCGCCAGAATGGCCATGCCAGCAGCGATGAAAAGCAACGCCGCCGCAGAACGCCACACGCCTTCGAACGCCAGAAAAGGCGTGACAGAGGACAGTCCCCAGCCGATCGCACCGCAGATCAGGACCTGAACAAGAGGTGGAATGCGCAGGCTCATGAGGACGATTCGACCGGAGTCGCATGCGACGCGCCGGTTGTGTTCAGTTCCCGCAGGGCCTGCAGCGTGATGGCGCTCGCCGATTTCAGGAACAGGCCCGCCAGAAGGGCGGCGACAAGCAGGTCCGGCCAGGCCGTTCCGGTCAGCGCGACAACCCCGCCAGCGACGATCACGCCGACATTGCCGATGGCGTCATTGCGCGAGCAGAGCCAGACCGAACGCACATTGCTGTCGCCGTCGCGCCAGCGCAGCAGTATCAGCACGCTCGCGACATTGGCGGACAGTGCCAGAAAGCCGACCACTCCCATGGTTGCGGCTTCCGGCGGCGCGCCGTTCATGACCCTCAACACGGTCATGCCGAGGACGGCGATCGCGATCGCTGCGAGCGAGGCGCCTTTGATCAGCGATGCAAGCGCCCGCGTCCTCAGGCTCGCCCCGATAACGAAGAGGCTGAGCGCGTAGGTCGCCGTATCGCCTGCGAAGTCGAGTGCGTCGGCTTTGAGGGCCTGAGAGCCCGACATTATCCCCGCCGTCATTTCAAACAAAGAACATGACCGCATTGATGGCGATGACGGCCATCAGAGCCCGCTTATAAGCAGGCGAAACCCCATCAAATGTTTTGTCCTCACAGCAACCCGACATCTTCTAATCCTATTCCCCATTGACGATTCTCGAAGAAACCCTACAGTCTACAGCGACTATAGAGGCAAGACTTTTCTTTGGAGCCCGGAATGACGCAGATGACCATTGGTCGTTTATCGAAAGCGGCGGGCGTGAAAGTGACAACCATACGCTATTATGAATCGATTGATTTGATGGGCGAGCCGGACCGAAGTTCGAGCGGCCAACGGCTATATGGCGATGAGGCCGTGCAGCGTTTGTCGTTCATACGGCATGCCCGTGATCTTGGTTTTCCGATGGAGGCCGTTCGTGAAATGATTGATCTGCAAACTCAGCCGGATCAGGATTGCACGGCCGTGGACGCGATAGCCCGTGAACAGCTTGCAGATGTGCGCAAACGCCTGACGCAGCTTGAAGCGCTTGAGGCGGAGCTCAAACGGATGATTACGTGCTGCGAGGGCGGCCGGGTTGACACGTGTCGGATCATTTCAACGCTCAATGATCATAGCGAATGCATCGCAGATGCGCATGAGCGGCTTTCGACCTTTTGAGCAAACCGCTTGACCCTACAGTGACTGTAGATGGTAATTCTCTTCCATTATTGAAAGCACCTCCCGATAAATTTGGATGGGCGAGACTGAATGGAACAACGACAAAGCATACGTGTAGTCTCTCAATTGAGAGCATTGTCATGAGCAAAACATCTACCTCCCCAACAGCAGGCTCCGACACTTCGCTCCCGTTTCGTTACCGGGTATCAGGAATGGATTGCGCGCGAGATGCTGCCGAAATCGAACGGGCGGCTCAATCGGCTGGTGTCGCCCCAAAAGCCGTCAAAGTTTCGGCTGCGACACATATTATGACGCTATGGGTTTCAGAGTCCCAACTTCCAGAAATCGAACTTGGCGTCGCCAAAACCGGTTACGGCTTCGAGAGAATTGCGCCAGGCGATGATGGCCCCGCCGCCTCACAAACCCAAAAGAATCCGGAGTATTTACGCGCCCTTTGGATCGTAATTTTCCTGAACGTTGGTTATGGAATTGTGGAAATGATCGCGGGTTTTTTCGCCGGTTCACAGGCGTTAAAAGCTGATGCGTTAGATTTTGTCGGTGATGGTCTCATTACATTCCTCGGCGTGCTCGCAATCGGCTGGAGTCTTGCCTGGCGCGCTCGTTCAGCCATGATTCAAGGCGTATTCCTAGCTTTGCTTGGCTTCGGCGTACTCGCGAATACGGTGTGGCGTCTTCTTAATCAAACGATACCTGACGCTGCCCTGATGGGCATGTTCGGGCTCATCGCGCTCGTCATAAATGTCATCGCCGTCTTACCGCTACTCCCTCACCGAAAAGGCGACGCTAATGTCCGCGCGGTTTGGTTGTTTTCACGTAATGACGCCATCGGGAACGCGGCCGTAATTGTGGCAGCAGGTTTGGTCGCCTGGCTCGGTCACGGTTGGCCCGATCTCGTGGTTGCAGTCGGGATCGCCGGGCTATTCCTGCATTCTGCATGGGCAATAATTCGCGATGCACGCAACGACCTCAGAGCCGCAATATGACCATTCAGAAGATTGGATTCATCATTGGTCTGGGCGTTCTGGCGATAGATCAACTCACTAAAGCACTTATCCTCAATATTGATGCCCTGGATAACGGTGTGACGGTCCTTCCATTCTTCAACATTGTGCGGCTCAAGAACAATGGTATCAGCTTTGGTCTTCTAGGCAGCCTGCCTCCCTGGCTCCTTACTCTAGCCGCTCTATCGATCGTCGCGGTTTTATTCTATTGGTTATGGCGCACCGCTGATCGCCAGATCGCAACCGCACTCGGGCTGATTACAGGTGGAGCACTCGGAAACATAGTCGATCGCGTGCGACATGGAGCGGTGACCGATTTTTTAGATTTTCACATCAATAACTACCACTGGCCCGCGTTCAACTTCGCCGATAGCGCGATTGTCTGCGGTGTCGGCTTACTGTTGATCTCTGAGTTACTCACGAAGCCACGACGGACGGATAATGCTGAACAAAAATAGCGGCTGATTAATCTGGCCCATGCTTAATAGTTGTCGATGTAAGAATTCGCTTGCCCCTACAGCCACTGTAGGGGCTATAAAACCGACATGATCAAATTCGATTCACTTCGCGTTGGCCTCGCAATGGCCGCCTCAGCGCTCGTAGCAAGCTGCGCCAGCTTTGCCGATCCGCTCACTGAGACGCTACAACCGCTCGGGGCCTGGGCCAGCGGGACCGACGGTGACGCCTGTGAAACCGCTCCGATTACTTATTTTTCATCGGATGGGGTCGTGCTTGTCCTCCTCAGCGCCAAAGGGCCGGTCCATGCGATTGGCAGTTGGGACCGCAACGGCGACGTTGGTCTGCCCCACTGAGGTGGTCCATCGCC
>NZ_AWFE01000096.1:0-9274 GCF_003263315.1 Hyphomonas sp. GM-8P | reverse complement strand
GGGGGTCGGCGCCGCAATCCGGTAACGCGCCCGCCAACCCGATGGCAAAAATCGACGAATACAAGGAGTTTACCCGCGATTTCATGGCGCGGGAGAACCTTCCCGAAGTCGATGCTGCAGCAGCGATGCGCGCCGCAGGTTCGCCGGATATGGGCAAGAGCCAGCTCCAGCTATTCTCGAGAGAATTCTTCGAGGCGCAGATGGAGGTGGTGATTGAGGAAAAGGTGCCGGTCTATGCCGCGGGCCTCGGCAATCCCGCGCCCTGGATCGACCGTCTTCACGCCAACGGCACCAAGGTCATGGCGGTGATCGGCAAGGTCAAGCATGCCGAGCAGGTGGTCGATTCCGGTATCGACATGATCGTCGCCCAAGGTCACGACGGCGGCGGCCACAATTCACCTATCGGAACCATGTCGCTTATCCCGCAAGTCGTGGATGCGGTCGGTGATCGGGTGCCCGTGATCGGTGCAGGTGGTATTTCAGATGGGCGCGGTGTCGCGGCGTCGCTGATGTTGGGGGCAGAAGGCGCGTGGATCGGCACCGCATTCCTCGCAACGGACGAAGCAGGCATCGAGCATTTTCAGAAGGAAGCAATCACCGAAAGCGGTGACGCGGATACCGTCGTAAGCCGCTCGTTAACCGGCAAGCCTGCCCGCATGATCCGTAACAAATGGGCCGATGCGTGGGTTGCTGCGGGCAAGGAACCACTGCCCATGCCTTTCCAGTCGATAATTTCAGGTCCGGTTATGGCTTCAGGCCTCAAGGCTGAGCGCAAGGATATCATGCCTGGCTTTGCTGGCCAGGGAATTGGCCTCATCCATTCGATCCGGCCCGCAGCCGAGGTGATGCGTGAACTTGTCGAAGGTGCGGAAGTCGCACTCTCCCGCTCGTTTGTCGGAGACATGCAGTCCAGCCAACAGGACAAGCATCAAAAATGAGCGCCACATCCACCTTCAATTTCAGTGACAGGTCCGCAATCACGGGCGTCGGTGAAACGGCATTCATCAAGGGCGCCGAAAATACCGCGGTCGACATGATGCTCGAAGCTTCCCGCAAGGCGATCGCTGATGCCGGGCTGAAGCCATCCGACATCGACGGCATGGTTCCGCCGCCGATCTACACGACATCGGAAGAAATGGCCGCCAATCTGGGTATCGACGTATTGCGCTATGCGGCTACCGTTCACATGGGCGGAGCCAGCCCGACGACAGCGCTCCAGAACGCGGCGATGGCGATCGCCAGCGGACTTTGTGACCACGTTCTCGTAACGCTGGGCTGGAATGGCTATTCCGCACTCAGGCCCAAGGCCGGTGCCCCGCCTACCCGGCCGATGAACATGAACACTCTGACCAACACCATTCAGGGCTATTACATTCCTTATGGCGTGTTCCTGCCGGTGCAGATGTATGCCTGGCTCGCCATGCGACATTCCAAGCTCCACAGTGTCGGGCCGGACGCGATGGCCGCTGTGGCACTCGCATGTAACCGTCACGCGCAGCTAAATCCGAGAGCCTTCAATTATGGCCGTACATTCGATCTCGAGGCATATCACTCGGCGCGCTGGATATCCGAGCCTTTCCGGCTCTACGATTGCTGCCTGGAAACCGATGGTGCCTGTGCGGTCGTTGTCTCGCGCATGGAACGGGCCAAGGACATGCGGCACGTGCCGGTAAGCATCGCAGGCGCGGCTGAGGGCCACCCCTATCCCGCCGACGACATCCCCTCGCGCCCCGACCCTTTCAAGATCGGCCTCAGCTATGCCGCCCCGCGCGCATTCGAGATGGCAGGCGTCACCCGCGAGGATATGGATTTTCTGCAAATCTACGACTGCTTCTCTTATATCGTGCTGTTGCAGCTTGAAGCGCTCGGTTACTGCGAACCCGGCGGTCAGAGCGAATTCGTCGCTGATGGCCAGATCGAGCTGGGTGGACGCTATCCCATCAACACCCATGGCGGCTTGCTGAGCGAAGCGCATGTCTGGGGCCTCAACCATGTTGTTGAGGCGGTCCGCCAGCTGCGCCACGATTGCGGCGAGCGTCAGGTCGCAGATGCCCAGACCGGCCTCGTGACCGGCTGGGGCGACCTTGGCGACGGGAGTATCGCAATCCTCAGGAGGTTTACGTGAGCGACAAGAACGAACTGCCGCCTAAAATGCGCTTCAAGGCGCAGAAGGCTCCGCCCAAGCCGAAACCGCGCCCGCAGGATCCTATCGAACAGGAATTCTGGAATCGGTGCCAGGATGGCCATCTCTATTTCCAGCGTTGCAGCGATTGCGGCACCCTCCGCCACCTGCCTCGTTATATGTGCGCGAAGTGTGGCTCACCGGAATTTTCGTGGGAGCGCAGCACTGGCAAGGGTACGCTTTTTTCCTGGACCATCACCCACCAGGCCCTGCACCCGGCATTTGCCGCCGACATTCCCTTCGTGGCTGCGGTGGTTGAACTCGAAGAGGGTGTACGCATGGCCACTCGTCTGATCGATTGTGACCATGATAGCCTCAGGCTCGACCTTCCTGTAGAATTGACATTCGAAACAATCGGGGACGACTTCCGTCTGCCCGTTTTCCGTCCCTGCGAGGAATAGAAGCGATATGGATCTCGATTACGGCCCCGAATACGACACATTCCGTCAACAGGTGCGCGATTTCATCGAAGCGCATAGCCACCTTGCGCCGCCGTGTGCGACTCGGGCAGCCCGCCCTTCACCCGAAGCCGTCAAATGGCAGAAGCTGCTGATCGAAAACGGGTACACTGCCCGCACGATCCCGGCGGAGTATGGCGGCTACGGCGCGGAACCCGACATCCTCAAATCGCGCATCATCTCCGAGGAGTTTTCACGGGCCGGGGTGCCGGGCGGGCTCACGAACCAGGGCATCTCGATGCTCGTCCCGACTTTGCTGGAACTCGGCACCGAGGAGCAGAAGCAACGCTGGATCGAACCCACGCTGAAAGGCGAGATCGTATGGTGCCAGGGCTATTCTGAACCCGGTGCCGGATCGGACCTGGCCAGCCTCAAGACCAGGGCGCGAGTCGAAGACGGCAATTTCGTCATCAATGGCCAGAAAATCTGGACCAGCACGGCGAAGCAGGCCGACATGATCTTCTGCCTCGTAAGGACCGAGCCCGACGCACCAAAACACCGCGGTATTTCCTACCTGATCTTCTCGATGGACACACCGGGTATCGAGGTTCGTCCTTTGAAGACGATGACAGGCCACGCCGAATTCAATGAGACATTCTTCACCAATGTCCGCGTTCCGGTGGACCAGATTGTAGGGGCGCGGGGCCAGGGCTGGCTCGTGGCGAATGCAACCCTCGGCCATGAGCGCGGAATGCTGGGTGATCCCGGCGCGCTCGAAAACCGGCTACAGGCACTGATCGCCCTGATGCAGGAAGAGCGTATCGGACAGGCCCGCGCAATCGACAATCCGGTTCTGCGAGATCGGCTGTTGGCGCTCCAGGCCGAGGTGTCAGCGATGAAATGCAATGGGATGCGTATCCTTTCGAACAGCCTCAAGGGTGAGTCAGGCGGCATGGCGAAGCTAATCGTCAAGCTGCAAAGCTGTGAGATTGCCCACCAGATTTCAGCACTGGCGATCGACGCCATGGGTGAGATAGGCACGCTTTACCATGGCAGCCCGCGAGAGCGCGAAGGAGGCGCGTGGCAATGGAACTACATGTTCCAGCTCGGTCTCATAATAGGCGGCGGCACCGCGCAGATTCAGAAAAACATCATCGCCGAACGTGGCCTCGAAATGCCGCGCGAACCGAAGCTCGCAAAGGTTTCGGATGCGGCGAAAGCAACCGCAGACATAGAGCGTCACAAACAGGGATCAGCCTAATGGATTTCGGATTATCTCAGGACCAGCAGATGTTACGTGATGCGGTTGCCCGTTGTCTTGCGGACACCTGCCCGCTCGATCATGTCCGCGAATGCGCCGAACTGGACAATCCACTCAGCGACAAAGTGCTCGGCGCCGTTCAGGACTTGGGAATTCCCGGAATGCTGGTACCTGAAGAGCATGGCGGCCTCGGTATGACCCTTCTCGACGCTGCCATAGTTGCCGAACAGCTCGCCTATATGGTCGCGCCAGTGCCTTTTCTCGCCAGTCATGTACTTGCGCCTATCGCGCTGAGCGAGGCTGGTAGCGAAGAACAAAAAGCACAATGGCTACCGAAGATCGCGAACGGCGAGGCGCGTATCGCTGTCGCGATTTCCGAGACGGTCGAGGCGCGCGACGGGGCGGGCGTTTCCTCTGCTGATGGGAAGCTCAGCGGAACCGCCCTGTTCTGCCTGGATTTCGAGGGAGCTGACGCTTACATCGTAGCCGACGCTGGCGGCCGGCTGCACCTCGTTACAGCCGATGCCCTCAAACTGGAGACGATCCGGCTGACGACCATTGATCGCACCCGCAGTGTCGGGGAATTGCGTTTCGAACAGACAGAGGCAGAACCGCTTATTGACGATAACGGCGCGACAACGGCCCGGTTGCGCGATGCGGGCCGTGTGATCTTAGCTGCTGACAGCCTTGGCGCAGGCCAGGCCATGATCGAAAAGGCTGTCGATTATTCTGGCCAGCGCGAGCAGTTTGGCCGGCTCATCGGCAGTTTCCAGGCCGTCAAGCACATGTGCGCGGAGATGGCCGCACGTCATGAGCCATGCCGCTCGCTTGTCTGGTATGCGGCCCACGCCTTCGATTCGATACCGGAGGATGCATCCATTTTCGCCTGCCATGCCAAATCACACACAGGCGAAGTCCATCGCTTTGTCGCCCGCACCTCCACCGAAGTGCATGGCGGAATGGGATTTACGGACCTGATGGGTCTTCATTACTGGTTCAAACGTATTGGCTTCGACCGGCAAGCGCTTGGAGGCCCCGAAACGGTGCGGGCCGAATTGGCAGCCCTACAGGGTTGGATAAAAGCCCCGTAATACACTCATTGTATACGGCTGCGAGATTTGCGGCCCAGTCTTGAAGGAATCAAGCAACATGATCGAATGGAATCTCGGCGACATTCTCGACGCAATCGAGCCCGCCATGCCTCAAGACGCTCCGGCCTTGATACACGGCGACCGGATCATCACTTGGCCCGAAATGTCCGCGCGCTCGAACAATGTCGCGCGCGCGTTGCGACAACGCGGAGCTAGCGACGGCGCCAAGGTGGCTTTCTACATGCGCAACCGCCCTGAATATGGTGAGCTGATGGCGGCCTGCTTTAAGGGGCGGTTGACTCATGTGAACATCAATTACCGCTATCGCCCCGAAGAAGTTTTTTACATTTTTGATGATTCTGACAGCGAGGTGATTATTTATAGTTCGGAGTTCCGTGACTGTATCGTCGAACTCAAGGACCGGCTCGGAAAGGTTCACACCTTCGTTGAAATTGGCGATGCTTCGCAAATCGCACCTTTTGCGATCCCTTATGAAATTCTCGCGCAGGAAGGTGATGGATCAGCGCTCGGCATCACGCGCTCGCCTGACGATTTGCTCTTCATTTATACCGGCGGCACGACAGGGATGCCCAAGGGCGTGATGTGGCGTCACGACGATATGCGCAAGGCGCAACTGGACGCCCAGAAGCTGCTCGGCCCCGTTCCGCAAACAGTCGAGGAAAACGTCGCCCTAATCACCAGTCAAGGGCCGGGCAGACGTACACTTCCCTCCTGCCCGTTAATGCACGGGACAGGCTTCATCACTGCGATCGGCACGCTCATGTCGGGCGGTGCCATCGTGACTCTGTCGGACCCATCTTTCGATGCGCTTGAATTGTGGGAGACGGTTGATACGCACAAGGTGGAAAGCATTTCAATTGTGGGCGACGCTTTTGCCAAACCGATGTTGCAGGCGCTGGACGATAATCCCGGTCGCTGGGACACAAACAGCCTTGTCTCCATTGTTTCATCCGGCGTGATGTGGAGCAAGGAGGTCAAGGCTGGCCTGTGCAAGCATATCCCCCAAGCGGTGCTGATGGACAGCTTTGGCGCTTCCGAAGGGCTCGGCTTCGGCCTCTCCGTCACAACCGCAGATGGGGGTACGAACACCGCGAAATTCGGGATCGGTGAATTCTGCGATGTCTTCGATGAATACGACCAGAAAGTAACGCCGGGCAGCGGCGTACCGGGATATATCGCTCGCAAGGGCGCAATCCCGGCGGGTTATTACAAGGATCCCGAAAAGTCCGCCAAGACCTTCCGCACTATCGACGGGGTGCGCTATTCGATTCCAGGCGACTGGTGCACGGTCGAAGCCGATGGCAGCCTGACCCTGCTGGGCCGTGGCAGCGTGTGCATCAACACGGCTGGTGAAAAGGTCTATCCGGAAGAAGTCGAGGAAGTCCTCAAGACCCATCCCGCCATCGCTGACGCGCTGGTCGTGGGCGTGCCGAGTGAAAAATGGGGCCAGGCCGTCATCGCCGTCGTGCACCTGAGTGGCGACGCTGCATTCGACGAGCAAGGCGTCAAAGACCATGTTCGTCAGCAATTGGCCGGCTACAAAACGCCAAAGGCCATCCATCCAACGGAAACAGCCCTGCGCGCATCCAACGGCAAGGCCGACTATGCAACAGCGAAAGCAATCGCCGAGCGTTTGACGGTCGCGTGATGAGCAAGCGGGCTTCTCCTGATTACGACGCCCTAATCGTCGGTGCCGGCTTCAGCGGCATCTACCTGTTACACAAGTTACGTAACGCCGGGTTCAACGTGTTGCTGGTGGATGCTGCGGCCGAGCCGGGCGGTATCTGGTATTGGAATTGCTATCCGGGCGCACGAGTGGATTCGCAGGTGCCGATCTACGAGTACTCAATACCTGAAGTGTGGAAATCATGGACCTGGAGCGAACGATTTCCCGGATGGAAAGAGCTAAGAGCGTATTTCCATCATGTTTGTAATACACTCAAGCTGTGGCCCATGATGCGCATGGGGTCACGGGTCACAGGCGCGAACTATGAGCAAGCGGCGCAGCAATGGCGCCTGCAACTCAACGGAGAGGAAACTGTTACGACACGGTTCCTCTTGCCCGCTATTGGTTTCGCATCAAAGCCGCATATCCCTGATTTTCCCGGCATTGAGGATTTCGAAGGCGAATGGTTTCACACGGCGCGCTGGCCACAACAGGGGGGCGATCTCAGCGGACGCAAGATTGCCTTGATCGGCACCGGGGCAAGCGGTGTGCAAGTCGCGCAGGAAGCCGCGAAGTCCGCATCGAAGCTGACCCTATTTCAAAGAACACCAATCCTGGCGCTGCCCATGCGGCAGCAAAAGCTATCAAAGGAAGATCAAGAACGCGACAAGCAGGATTATGCTGCTATCTTCGAAACGCGCAAGCAGACCAGCGGAGGGTTCGAATCTCAATCGCTGGACGTTTCGGCGCTCGAAGTTGACGAGAAAGAGCGCACCGCACACTTCGAATATCTGTGGCAGAAAGGCGGCCTCAGGTTCTGGTATCACAATTTCGCCGACCTGCTGATCAATCGCGAAGCGAACCGCTACGCCTATGATTTCTGGCGAAACAAGGTTTGCGACAGGATCTCCGATCCCAATCTTGTTGAACAGCTCGCGCCTTCCGAACCACCCCATCCATTCGGCACGAAGAGACCTTCGCTCGAGCAGTGTTATTACGAGATTTTCGCGCAGGATAATGTCGATCTGGTCGATCTGAAGGCAACCCCCATCACCCAGATCAAACCGCACGCGATAGAGACCGCTGACGGCGAGGTGGAATGCGACCTCATCGTTTACGCCACCGGCTTCGATGCCGGGCGCGGCGGCATGGTCGATATGAACATCACGGGGACGAACGGCCTGTCTGTTTCACAAGCTTGGGAAGACGGGTTACGCGCCTATCTCGGCATGGCGATAGCAGACTTTCCAAACATGCTGTTTGCATACGGTCCACTTAGCCCGTCAGGTTTCTCGAACGGCCCGACCAGCGCAGAGATACAGGGTGACTGGATCTGTGACTTTCTCGTCTGGATGCGGGACAATGACAGTAATCAATTCGAAGCCTGTGCGACCGCAGAAGCTGACTGGACCAAAATGGTTGCCCAGGCCGGCGCCATGACACTGTTTCCAGAAGCGAATTCCTGGTACATGGGCGCAAATATCCCTGGCAGGAAGCGTCAGCTGATCAACTTTCCAAGCGTGTCTGGATACGTCGCACTCTGCGAAGAAGTAGCGAACGAGGGGTATCGCGGCTTCATGATCGACAAACCCACCAGCAACGAACAGATGATGGAATGAGTATGTTAACCAAAGTGACAGTTTTTCCCGACGATATCAGCCCCGTCTGGGCTGGAGATGGTTCGCATCTGCCGGAATGGTTTGTGTCGGCCCTGAAAGTGCCGCGCGAGGAAGGTTATGTGGAGATCGACAATGCTAAAGTGCATTACTTTCGCTGGGGCGACCGCAGCAAGCCGAAAGTGCTTATGACACATGGCTTTCTCTCCCACGCGCGCTGCTTTGCCTTCATCGCCCCATTCCTCGCCGAAGACTATGACGTTGTCGCGTTCGATCTCGCCGGCATGGGCGACTCGGAGATGCGTGGGCAGGCCGATCCAGAAGCGAGAGGGCGCGAATTTGTTGAGATTGCCGAGGCGCTCAATCTGTTTGCAGATGGCCACAAACCCACCATCGTCGCGCACAGTTTCGGTTCCGGCGCAGCGCTCACTGCCGTGACGCAATCGCCCGATCACTTCTCCGGCCTCGTAATTTGTGATCTCATGGTCATGCGCGCCGAGCTCCTGGAGCAATACTGGAACCAACGCCGTTCCAGCCCGGGGTCAGGTGATCCTGACAAGCCCAAGCGGTCCTACGCGAGCTATGAAGAGGCGCGCAAAAGATACGTCCTTTCCCCGCCCCAGCCGGTTGGCGAGCCTTTCCTCCTAGATTACATGGCCTATCATTCTATGCGGCGCGACGGAGACAACTGGACATGGAAATTCTCACCCGAGGTATTCCGGCGAAGCAATAAGTCAGAGGAATGGCTCACTATCGGCCAGCGACTCGTGAATGCGCCGGGTCGCAAGACCATCGTTCATGGTGCCAAGAGTCAGCTCTTTACCAAGGATTCGGCTGACTACATCCGTGAGCTAGGGGGCGGTGACATCCCAATTATCGCCGTACCTGAGGCGCGCCACCATTTGATGCTCGATCAGCCATTGGCATTCGTGACCGCACTCCTGAGTATTCTGCACCTCTGGGAGAATAAGTAGACCAGCCCCTCATGCCGCTGAACCAAGCTTCGAAGTGACCTGCTCCCCGAAAAATCCCTCGTTTG
>NZ_AWFE01000095.1:0-9619 GCF_003263315.1 Hyphomonas sp. GM-8P | reverse complement strand
TGTTGAGGCGGAAAGCATTCGTCCGGTTACCGATAAAGGTGAAGTTGGAGATCTGCGGGTTGGATTGCGGGGCGACCGAAGAGGAGACGCTAGAGGCCTCAGTGATGTTGTCACCGCCGTTTGCGCGCTGAACCACAACCGCATACTGGATGTGGCCGCTATAGCCGTTATCCGTATCGATGGAGTCGTCGTCGTTGCCGGTCAGAACCAGGTTCTTGATGTTGACGTTACCGCCGAAGAACTCGACGCCGTCATCAGAGTTGTTGTGAACCTGGATGTTTTCGACGCGCGTGCCGCTGCCGATACCCGCAAAGGTGATACCGTTCAGCTCGTTGCCTTGCGTGTTGATGGCATAGCCTGCGAAACGCACCTGCACATAGTCCAGAACACCGCTGTTGTCAGTGGTGTCGGCACCGCCATAAACGGCTTCCGGATTGGTCACACCTTCAACGATGTTTTCACATTGGGCAGTGGCCGGTGTCGCGGCGTCCTTACAGCGGTTGATCGGCGCCTGCCCCAGAAGAACAAGACCGCCCCACTCGGAAATGGCGTCGCCGCCGAGGTCGTTCGACGGATCGCTGTCCGCCTGGCGCTCAAGGTCGTTCGCGCTGGTGAAGATGATCGGCTGAGAAGCTGTACCGTCTGCCACAAGCTGCGAGCCGCGGTTAACAACGAGATAGTCGGAGCCGGATTCGCCGAAAATGGTGACGCCTGGCTCGATGGTCATGACCGCAGGCTGGCTGCCGGCAATGTTGCCTTCGGCGCCCACGTCGGTGCCGATATCAACACGGCCGCTCAGGCGATAAGCGATGCCGTCGACATTCGTCAGCGTGACATTAGTCAGGTACGCACCCGAAACGTTACAGGTCGTGAGACCGCCGACCGGTGCACCTTCGGTAAAGCCGGACGGGCAAGTTGCACCCGATCCCGTGCCGCCGCCGGTTCCACCGGTGCTGCCGCCGGGAGGCGTACCCGCATCAGTCGCGCCGGGCGATGAAATGCTGCTGCCTTGCGAGCAAGCTGCCGCAAGAACGATCGCAGCAACCGCCACGCTCCGCGCCATCGCGCTTTTGAATGTTTTCCTAAAACTCATTGTCGTCATCTTCCCCTGTGTGCTCCAGAACAGACGCAGTTTCGGTCAGATCTACGCGAGCGAACGGCTATCCGTGACTCGACCCCGCGATCTCCCACGGGCCTTATTGCAGCGCTTCAAGACGCTTTCGAAACTGATTTGTAAACTTTATGTAACGGCCGCAGCCGGCAGGCAGCGCCATCACAGGGCACTTAAGGAGTGACGTTGTACTGTATTGTTTCTAATGGCCTTTTGCGCAGATAGCCCACGATGGACCAAGCGCAAACATCCACTATCTGGTCAGTAGTCCGACCGGCACTTCCAACGCTTCAGCCAGACGTTTGGCAGTTTTCAATCCGAAAGGCATACCACGCTCCATCGCCGAAATATGGTTCGCGCGAATGCCGCACCGGGTGCTCAATTCTTTCTGAGTCAGAAGCCGGTATTGGCGCAGGGCACGGATGGCATTCTCTCCCGACTCGATCTGCTGAAGTACTTCTTCAGGAACGTCAGGCTGGGAAATCTGTGCAGCGGACGCCTGCTTGGATTCAAGGTCCCCAATCCGCTTTTCCAGATCCTTCACCAGCTTTTCGAGATCGAGGATCTTGAGTTCCAGCGAATATACGAATTGATCATCACTCGGCATCTGACTTTCCCAGCTCCACGCCGGCAGCCATAGAAGTCCATGCCGAAAGTTTCGTGTCAGATGTATGAAGGTTCCAAGACGGCAGCACCTTCTCCCTGGGCTGGTGCCTCAGCGCGTCTGGATTCCGGTCCGCTATAGAATATCCGGCAATTACAAATACGTAACAGCGTTGACAGAGACAGGCACCGCCACTAATTAACTGACCGGTCAGTTATTAAGGGTGCGATCATGCGCAGGGCCAGGACGGATGAAGCGAAGGACGAGCGACGCCAGGCCCTCCTCGCCGCTGCGCTGGATGAGTTCTTCGAAAAAGGATTTGCCGCAACGCGGATGGATGACATCGCCAAGCGGGCCACATTGTCCAAAGGGACTGTTTATCTCTACTTCGAGTCAAAAGAGTCGATCTTTCACGGACTCGTGGAGGCGCTCGCGTCCCCCAATCTGGAAATCATCGAACGGATAACCCACGAAGCGGCGTCCCTGAAGGAAGCCCTGCACGGCATCCGCATGTTCGCCCCGAACCTGATCCGGGAAACGGAACTGCCACGCCTGCTCAAAGTTCTTGTCGGAGACAGCCAGCTGTTCCCCGATACCGTGCGAGGATACCGGGAAGAACTGGTCGACCGTGTCCTGTCAATGATCACCTCACTTCTGCGAAGAGCCGATGAGACCGGCGAGGCTAAGATCGAGAACCCTGAGCTCACCGCGCGGCTGGTCATGGCGCCCGTGATCTTCAGCGCGCTCTGGCAAGGTGTCTTCAATCAGAAATCCGAAGCCGAAGTCGATCTCGACCAGCTTTTCGAAATCCATGAGCAATTCATGCTCAGGGCCCTCCGGATCGGGACCACGTCATGAAACACGTCGCTGAAATCCGCACACTCATTGCCGGCGCCTGCTTGATCTCGCTCGCCGCTTGTACGCCCAATGACGAGCCGGTCCATCTCGGCTATATCGAAGCGGACTGGACATATGTCGCCGCCCCGGCTGCCGGGCGCATTGTCGAGCAGCCCGTAAAAGAGGGAGACCGTGTAGACGCCGGCACCTTCCTGTTCCGGCTCGACAGCACTGCGGAAGAGGCTGCCGTTTCGGAGGCCAGTTCCCGGCTGAGCCAGGCGATGGCGCAAGCGGACGATCTCAGCACCGGCGCCCGCCCGCCGGAAATGAAACGCCTTGAGGCACAATTGTCCGCTGCCCGCGCCCGCCTCGCCAAAGCCACGAGCGAACGCGACCGGATCCTGCCTCTCGTCGAACAGGGCTATGCCCCGAAATCCCAACGCGACACGGTCGAAGCGGAATTCGACGCCGCCATGGCTGCCGTTCATGCTGCCGAGCAGGACCTGGAAGTCGCCGCCCTGCCCGCACGGGACGCAACGCGCGAAGCCGCACAGGCCGCCACGCAATCCGCTGAAGCCGCCAAGACAGCCGCGGAATACCGGCTCAATGAACGGCGCACTGTTGCGCCCGTCAGCGGCCGGATTGAGGAAGTCTTTTTCCGCACGGGTGAGTTCGTCAATCCCGGCACGCCGGTCATCGCTATCCTGTCGGATAGTGGCCTCAAAGCCCGTTTCTATGTTCCGGAGACGGATCTTTCACAACTGAAAGTCGGCGAAACAGTGTCCGTGACGGTTGATGGCATTCCGTCGCCGGTGAACGCGGAAATAACGTTCATCGCACATGAAGCCGAATTTGCCCCGCCTGTGATTTATGCCCGCCATTCCCGCGAGAAGCTGGTCTTCATGGTCGAGGCCAGAGTGCCGCCGGGCATCGGCCTGCATCCGGGCCTGCCGGTGGAGGTGAACTGGTAATGTCTGGTGACTACGCCATCGACGTTCATGGCCTGGTCAAGCGCTTCGGCAGCAAGACCGCCGTGGCCGGTGTCGACATCCAGATGCCGCGCGGCGAGGTCTGGGGCTTCCTCGGTCCGAACGGCTCCGGCAAGACAACGACAATCCGGATGATCTGCGGCTTGCTGCGCGTCTCCGAAGGGACGGGCCAGTGCCTCGGCTATGATATCCAACACGATGCCCCGCGGATCCGGGAACTAACCGGATACATGACCCAGAAATTCTCCTTCTGGACCGACATGACCATCCGGGAAAACCTGGAATTCGTCGCCCGCCTCTACCGCCTGCCGCATCTCCACCAGACTGTTGACGAAACCCTCGAGACGCTCGGCCTGACACATCGCCAGCACCAACTGTCCGGCGCCTTGTCCGGTGGCTGGAAGCAGCGCCTCGCCCTTGCGGCCGTGACCATGCACGATCCGAAACTCCTGCTGCTGGACGAACCGACCGCGGGGGTCGACCCTCAGGCCAGGCGCGATTTCTGGGACGAGATCCACCACCTCTCCCTGCTAGGCATGACGGTGCTCGTCTCCACTCACTATATGGACGAAGCCGAACGGTGCGACCGGATCGTCTACCTTGCCCATGGCGAAAAGATCATCGAAGGCAGGGTACCGGACGTGATCGACCGGTCGGGCTTGCTGACCTTCCGCGGTGAAGGCGAAGGGGTCCGGCGCCTGGCGGATGCCATCAAGGACGAGCCAGGCGTCGAACACGTCGCCTATTTCGGGTCTGCCCTTCATGTCAGCGGGAAAGACCGCGCCGCCATCCAGGTCGCTCTGGACAAGCATCAGGCACAGGATGTCAGCTGGAGCGAAGTCCGCACCAGCTTGGAAGACGCCTTCATCGCGCTCAGCGCTGAAGCGGGTGAAGACAAGCGGGTGCACGCATGAACGGCCTGCTCCGCTCCTTCGGCCGCATCTGGGCCGTGTTCATGAAAGAGACGGTGCAGATCCGGCGCGACCGCCTGACCTTCGCGGTTATGTTTGGTATACCAATCATACAGCTGATCCTGTTCGGCTACGCCATCAACATGAATCCCAAACACCTGCCCGCTGCCCTTCTGGTGGAAGAACAGACGCCAATCGTGCGCACCATGGTCCAGTCACTCAGGACGTCGGACTATTATGACTTCGTCATGCAGACGGACGACCCGCGCAAAACGGGCGACCTGCTCGCCCGCGGCGAAGTCGCCTTCGTGGTCTCGGTACCAGCGGGTTTCACCCGCAAACTTGTACGGGGCGAACACCCACAAATCCTGATCGAAGCCGACGCCACAGATCCGTCCGCCGCCTCCGGCGCCGTGGCGTTTGCCCAGACAATCCTCACCGATGCGCTGCGGCACGATCTGAAAGGCCCGCTGGCCAATCTGACTGGCGGACCGCCACCTTTCGACCTCATTGTCCACCAGATGTACAATCCAGAGGCAAAGACCAGCTACAATATCGTGCCCGGCCTGCTGGGCGTGATCCTGACCATGACGTTGGTGATGATGACGGCCATCGCCATGACGCGGGAGTCAGAACAAGGGACAATCGAGAACCTGCTCGCCATGCCGGTGAAGCCGATCGAAGTCATGCTCGGCAAGATCCTGCCCTATGTCGCCGTCGGCGCCGGGCAGACCGTCCTCATCCTGCTGGCGGCGCAGGTCCTGTTCGACGTTCCGTTCATCGGCAGCATGTGGATCCTGTTCCTGGGCGTATCGGTCTTCGTGCTGGCGAACCTCGCGCTGGGTTTTACTTTCTCAACCATCGCCCGCACACAGATGCAGGCCATGCAGCTGACCTTCTTCTTCTTTCTACCATCGATCCTTTTGTCCGGCTTCATGTTCCCCTTTCGCGGCATGCCCGAATGGGCCCAGACTATCGGCGAAGTCCTGCCGCTGACGCATTTCCTGCGCATCGTGCGGGGCGTCATGCTGAAGGACACGAGCCTTGCCCAACTGCAAAGCCCGATCCTCGCCTTGTGTCTGTTTACGGCTGTGGCTGTGAGTGTCGCCATGCTGCGATACCGCCGGACACTCGATTAGCCAGATTATCCCTTGTACGGATGAAGCTTTCCGTCCCGGCCACGCAAGGCCTGGCCATCCGGCGTGTCCACCACATCGGATGGCGCCGCATTGGCCTTAGACACGCCACCCGGAATGTCGATCACATAGTGCGGCAAGGCGAGCCCGGAAACGCGGTCTCTCAACGCCGAGTAAATCGCCCGCCCCTCCTCAACGCTGACCCGGAAATGACCGGTGCCCGGTGCGAGGTCCGGATGGTGCAGATAGTATGGCTGGATGCGCGCGGCCACGAGTGCCTGCATCAATTCAGCCAGCGTCTCTACATGGTCATTTACGCCGCGCAGCAGAACGGACTGGGAGACGAGCGGGAAACCTGCCTCGGCGAGGCGCGCAGCCGCAGCCTTCGTTTCCGGCGACAGTTCTTTCACATGATTGATATGGATCGACACATAGACCGCCTTGCCATCGGCCTTCAGTGCCTTAACGAATTCGCTCGTCACGCGGGCCGGATCTGCAACCGGCATACGCGTATGCCAGCGGATGACCTCAACATGAGGGATGGCGGCGATCGTCTGCGTCAGCACTTTCACGCGCGCCGGGGACAGCATGAAAGGATCCCCGCCCGTCAGGATTACTTCCCGCACACCTGACTGTATACGGATATAATCGAACGCGGTATCCAGCTCTGAGGGGCTCAGCGTCTCGCCAACGCCCGGCCCCACCATTTCACGGCGGAAGCAGAAGCGGCAGTAGACCGGGCACACAGCCACCGGCTTCAGCAGCACACGGTCCGGATACCGGTGTACAATACCAGGTACCGGTGTATGCGCCGCATCGCCAATCGGGTCGGCCAGTTCTTCCGGGGTGCGGACGAGTTCCTCCGGTCGCGGCACAAACATGCGGGCAATCGGGTCGTTCGGATCGGACCGATCGATGCGGTCGACAAGGAAAGGCGTCACGGCAATCGCGTACCGGTCCGCCACGGGCGCCAGCGCAGCCGCCGCCTCTTCAGAGAGCAGCCCGGCGTCTCTAATTGCCTCAGGGGTGTTGAGCGGCCGGCTCATGTCTCCACCGGCGTCCACTGGACATCCTGTATCGAGCGCGCGCCGGAGGCGAGCATCACCAGACGGTCGAACCCGAGCGCTACGCCGCAGGCATTCGACATCCAGTCCAGCGCCTCGAGGAAGTCCTCGTCTATCGGGTAGCGCTCGCCATAAAGGTCCTGCTTGAGATCCATGTCCGCTTCAAAGCGCGCGCGCTGCTCTTCAGCATTGGTCAGTTCATTGAACCCGTTAGCGAGTTCCACGCCGCAGGCATAAAGCTCGAACCGCTCTGCGAAGCGCGGGTCATCCGGACAGGCACGGGCCAGCGCCGCCTCGCAGATCGGGTAGCGATGGAGCACGGTCAGGCGCTCGTCGCCGAGCGCGGGCTCGATCAGGGTGACGAGCACGGCGGAGAATATATCAGACCATGAGGCGTCGTCTGGCACGCCCACACCGGCATCGCGGGCGGCACACAGAAATCCGTCCCGGTCATCCAGTAGTCCGTTTAAGTCCATTCTAGCATACCGTTGGAACGCTTCAGTCAGCGTAAGGTACTCCGGAGTCATGCCCGGATCGCAGGTCCGCCCCCGCCAGGTCAGCGCCTCGTGCCCTGTTGCCGCGAGGGCTATCCGGCAGAGCATGACCGCATCCCACATCACGTCTGTAAAGCGCGCGCCCGTACGGTACCACTCGATCATCGTGAACTCGGGTGAGTGCAGCGCCCCCCGCTCCCGGTTCCGGAAAACTCTTGAAAAATCGACGATTTTCTCTTCACCCGCTGCGAGGAGCTTCTTGCAGGAAAACTCCGGCGACGTGTGCAGGTAAAGCGGGCTGACCCGTCCATCGTCCGTCCTGAAAGCCGTTTCAAAGGCGTGGAGATGGGTCTCATTCCCAGGTGAGACCTGCAGGGCCGCACATTCGACCTCCAGAAAGCCCTCCTGGGCGAACCAGTCGGCCAGCGCGCGGCGCACCTGCCCGCGTTTCAACAGGAAGGGACGGCGGTCCCTGTGCCGCGCCGGATGCCACCATTTCCCGTCAGTCATCTGCCCTGCCCAATGTCCGCAAACGTCAAAATATGTGAACCGGCGCTTGGCGAAACACGCAAGTGCCGGTATGGCGGAGCCCGATCAAGCGCGCTGAAACGGTGCGCTCTATAGCACCGGCACAGGTCCGGGCAATTCGGGAACACATCATGGCCGTCGAAATCGCAGCAAACATCCGCCGGGGCAACATCATCGAGTATACCGACGGACAGCTCTATTCCGTCCTCAAGGCTGAATCCTTCCGTCCAGGCAAAGGTACGCCGACCACCACGATCGAAATGCGCCGCATCTCGGACGGCATCAAGATCGTCAACACCTACAAGACGACCGACAAGTTGGAAAAGGCTTTCGTCGAAGATATCGGCTACACCTACCTCTACCAGGACGGTGACAACCACGTGTTCATGCACCCGGAGACGTTTGAGCAAGTCTACGTTTCCGGCACGATGCTGGGCGACAACGCCGCTTTCCTGCAGGAAAACATGGAAGTGAACCTGCAGATGTTCAATGGCGAGCCAGTCTCAGCGACCTTGCCGGCCCGCATCACGGCAACGATCGCGGAAACCGAACCGGTTGTGAAAGGCCAGACGGCATCGAGCAGCTACAAGCCGGCTATTCTGGACAATGGCGTCCGCGTGATGGTGCCGCCGCACATCGACGTTGGCACGCGCATCATCGTCAACACCGAAGACAACACCTATCTGGAACGCGCCAAGGACTAAGCCACCATCGCTCCATTCAGATCAAGCAAGTGCCGGCCCCTGTGCCGGCACTTTTCGTTTGCATCCCGGTTTCCGCCCGCGCGTGAGCCGAATTGACTCGCACACAAGAAAAGAACAAAATAAGAACAAATGGACATTGCGACCCTCAAAGCCAGAGGCCTGATCCGGCCTGTCACAGCTGCCCCGGCGCAGCCAGACGCCTTCCCTTACGGGCTAGGCGTTCAGGGCGTGCATGAGGTTGCAGAGACGGCTTATGGCCACTGGGCCGCTGCGACCGGCTTCGTCCTTGGCATGCTGCACCCGACGCAGAAAGGCGCCTGCCTGTGGATCTGCCAGACGAGCGTTTCCCGGGATGCCGGACACATCCCAGCCGCGTCACTGCAGCAGATGACCGGCGGCCGGGAACCGCGGCTCTGCATCGACGCCCGCAAATCCGCTGAGGCCCTCTGGAGTGCGGAAGAAGGCATCATGTCCGGCGCGGTCCGGCATGTCGTGGTCGAGCTGGAAGAGGCGGATTTTACGGCCACGCGCCGCCTCGCGCTGGCATCCGAGAAGCATGGCGTGCCGGTCACGCTCCTCTTGCCGCACAGCTGCAGTGGCGCGACGGCTGCCACCACCCGCTGGCGGGTCGGCACACAGCTTTCAGCGATAAACCGCCATGACCCCCGCGCGCCCGGCCAGCCGCGTTACCGCGCCGTCCTGGAACGCTGCCGCAGCACCCCTGCCGCCGTGGGGCAGGCTTTTGATCTTGAGTGGAACGATGAGACGCTATCTCTCCATATGGTTTCCGGACTGGCCGCTGGATCGGCTGCGCCGCGCCCGGCGCCGTCCTTCGTCACAAGACACGGACACCAGCGCCGGGCCGGCTGAGCCGCAACCCTTTGTTCTCTATGAGAAATCCACTTACGGGCTGGCCGTCGCGGCGGCGAATGCCCCTGCCATGGCGGCTGGTATCCATGCCGGGCTGAGCCTCAAGGATGCCCGCGGCGCGCTGCCGGGCCTGCTGACGGAGCAGATCGACCGGGAGAGCGATGCCGCTGCCCTGCTGGCCCTTGCGGACTGGATGGTGCGTTTCTCGCCTCTTGTGACCACAGATGGAAAGGACGGCCTGCTGCTGGAGACGACGGGCTGCGACCATCTTTTCGGCGGGGAGGCCGGAATGGCCGCGGCCCTGTCGGCGCGGGTGTCGCAGGCTGGCTATGGCCACCGCCTCGCCTTTGCGGGCACGCCCGGCGCGGCCT